>DASRIN010000417.1:0-11637 GCA_035649975.1 Gemmatimonadales bacterium | reverse complement strand
GCTGGCCAATCCCGGCAAGGTGGTGCCGGTCCACGCCTGTCGAGAGTGGACCGCAGTGAGGAGCACTCGAATCCCCCTGGTTCACTCGGGGCTACCGTGAGCGACCCAATCTTCACCCGGTTACGGGCATTGCTGGGAACCACCGGGGTCGAACGTGATCCTCAGGGGGTGCCACGGGCCACCCCGGAGACCTCCGATGCGCTCTCCCTGGTGTGCCGCCTGGCGCATGAAGAAGGCTGGAAAATCCGGGTCGAGGGACGCGGTACCTGGCTGGCTCCGGATGCTCCCGCCGATCTGGTGGTCAGCACCCGTGGGTTGGAGCAGGTGGTTTCGGTCAGCCCCGCGGATCTGGTCGCCACGGTACAGGCGGGCACTCCCCTCGAGTTATTACGCCGGCGTCTGGCGGACTACGGCATGTGGCTGGCGCTGGATCCGCCCGGGCGGCCCGAGCGCAGCATCGGATCAGTCGTGGCTACGGCGACGGCTGGCCCGCTCCGCCACGGCTTCGGGCCGGTGCGCGATCATGTGCTGGGTTGCACTGTCGCCACCGGGGATGGACGGCTGGTGAACGCGGGCGGGAAGGTAGTGAAGAACGTGGCCGGCTACGATCTGACCAAACTTCAGGTCGGAGGCTTCGGCGGATTCGGTATCATCGCCGAGGTTCACCTTCGGCTGCGGGCGCTGCCCCGAGCCGACGTGACCCTCATCGCTCGAGGGAGCCGAGACGCGCTCACCTCCGCCGCGCGCGACCTGATGGCCGCGAGCCTGCTGCCAGCCGCGCTGGAGCTTCTGTCACCCGCTCTTGCAGCCGAACCGGAATGGATTCTGGCGGCGCGCTTCGTGGGCACTGAGGCAGCAGTTCAGGCCGACGTGCGCCTGCTCGGGTCACAGGGCGACCTGAACTGGCAGCAGCTTGCCGCCGACCGCACTGCCGCATTCTGGAGCGTGGCGGCTCGAGGAAGTCTGGGAGGCCCAATCACCCTGCGGCTGGGTGTCCTCGGCGACGGGGTGGACGAGGCTATCGATCTTCTCGCCCACGATCTCGATGAGGGACTGGTCTCAGCCGGTGCCGGCCAGGGAATGATCCGCTGGACCGGAGACGCCACCCTGGACCGGCTTCGGTCCCTGCGGAGAGCCGCCGCCTCGCGGGAGATCCCGATGACCCTCGAACGGGCCCCGTGGCCGCTCCGCCGAGCGCTGGGACACTTCGGGGCCTACCGCGAGGGTGTGGGGAAGATCGTGGGGCGGCTGCGGGGCACCTTCGATCCCGGGCAGTGCCTCAATGTGGCGCTGGAAGGGGTGGAGTAGATGAACGACTCCTCTGCCTATGCTGCCCTGGATCCGTGCGTCCACTGTGGGTTCTGTCTGCCAGCCTGCCCAACTTATCTAGCAACCGGGGATGAGGGGCACAGCCCGCGCGGGCGCATCGTGCTGATGCGCGCGCTGGAGCGAGGCGAGATGGGCAGTGGCGATCCCGCCCTTCGCAATTACCTGGATGGCTGTCTTGGCTGCCGCGGGTGCGAACCGGCCTGCCCCTCCGGAGTGGGATACGGGCGCGGGCTCGAGGCAGCGCGGGAGCAGCTGTTCTCCGAACGGGGCCTCTCACCCCTCGCGCGCGGCGTACTGGGCGTGTTTCGCTATCGGGGTATCTGGAAGCCCTTCTTTACCCTCGCGCGGGCCGTCCGGGCGACTCGTCTGCCGAGCCTACTGGCCGGCAAGGGACGGCTCCGATTCGGCCTTGGCATGCTGGCCTCGACCGGAGAGTTGAAGGAAAGAGTCGAATGGTCCGAGTGGTCGGCCCAGTCGGCCTCTCCGACCGCCCCGACTTCTCGGACTCCTCCGCCCTCTCCCACCGTGGCCCTCTTCCGCGGCTGCGTCATGGACACGCTCTTCGGCCATGTCCATGCCGCCACCCGCCGCACGCTGGAAGCCAATGGCTACCGGGTGCTCGATGTCGCCGATCAGGTCTGCTGTGGGGCGCTCCATGAGCACGCCGGCGACCGGGATGGGGCGCGCGCACTGGCGCTGGCCAACCTGAAGGCGCTGGCCGGGAGGGCCGACTACGTGGTGGTCAACAGCGCTGGCTGCGGCGCCCTTCTGAAGGACTACGGACACCTAGTGCAAAGCCCGGAGGCCCAGCAGTTCGCCGCGTCGGTGCGGGACATCTCGGAGCTGCTGGCCGAGCGGGGGCCGAGAAACGGAGCGGCCCTCCAACTGGACGTTGCCTACGATCCGCCTTGTCACCTGCAGCACGCTCAGCGGGTCCATGAAGCTCCGTTGGCAATGCTCCGAGCTATTCCGGGACTCCGCCTGAGTCAGCTGCCGGGAAGCGAGCGGTGCTGTGGCAGCGCCGGCATCTACTCCGTTCTGCGTCCTCGCATGGCTCGGACCGTCCTCGAGAGCAAGATCGCGGTGATTGCAGCGGCATCCCCGCGGCCGGATCTCATCGTGACCGGAAATCCGGGGTGTATCATGCAAATCGGTGCGGGGCTCAGGGCCGCCCGCCTTGCTACCCGGGTGGCCCATCCGGTGGAGCTTCTCGATCTGTCGTATGACACGGCCGGGTTCTACCGCGGAGGAGCAGCAGGTAATCGCGAGTGACGAGAGACACAAGGCCAGTTCCTCCCTCCCTGCTCCTGGACAACCGATTGGGTTATACCTTCTTGGTGACGTCAGGTTTTTGTCTGTTTCAACGCGGTGATCATTTCCACGCTCATGTCTGAGTTCGACCTTACGCTAGACCGCGACCGCCTGGCCGAGGTTCGCCACGGTGCGATTCTGGTGACCACTGAGCCTGCTGTCTTCCGGGTCCAGGGCCCAGGGGCTCTGACCTGTCTCCAGGGTCTCCTCACCAATGACCTGGTCAAACCCGGCGACAACAGCATGGTATATGGTGCGCTGCTCACGCCTAAGGGAGCGTTGGTGGTGGACTACTGGGTGCTTCGCCAGCCGGATGTCATTACGCTGGTGGCCCCGCGATCAGGACATGAGGCCTCGCTGGACCTGTTCCGCCGTCAGCTCCCGCCTCGGCTGGCCCGGGTCACGGATCTAACCGGTCAGGCGAGGGTCGCCTGGTTAATCGGGGCGCGTGCCTTCCAAACCCTCGCTGAGTCGGGTGTCACCATGCCGGAAGCCTCCGGACGGATCGCGTCAGTTGGCGGTGAGGTGAGTCCGGTGGCCCTCGCGCTCGCGCCGGAAGCGGCCCACTTCGTGGCGCTGGCCGTGGGAGCCGAGCCCGCCGTGGCAGCCCTCAGCTCGAGACTGGTTTCGGCCGGTGCACTGCCCGGCGATGAACGGGATCTTCACGCTGCCCGGATTCTCTGCGGCTGGCCCGCGCTGGGCGCTGAAATCGACGAGCGTACCCTTCCTCAGGAGGTGCGCTATGATCAGATCGGCGGCGTGTCGTACACCAAGGGGTGTTACACCGGCCAGGAAACGGTAGCGCGGCTGCACTTCAGGGGACACACCAACCGGGAGCTTCGAGGACTGCGGTGGCGCCGCCCACCTCAACTTGCTGGACGTTCCATTCAAAAAGGCGAGCGCGAGGTCGGCACGGTACGCTCGACCCTCCGCCTGGAGGATCGGGCGATCGGACTGGGCTTAATCCGGCGGGAAGTGGGAGTGGGAGAAGAGCTGGTGGCTGGCGGTCAGCCAGCCACCGTAGTTGCCTTGCCGTTTGGGCCCGAGGACCTGGATGGGTAGGGGCCTACTTCTTGGCGGTGTCGCGAGCCATCGTCGAGTCGGAATGGGTCATGCCCATCCCGGTGTCGGACGCGGCAGGCGCCATCCCAGAAGTGTCGGCGGCCGGGGTGGTTTCCTTCTTCTCACAGCCAGCAATCAGGAGAATCGCAGTCAGAGCCAGGATCGTCTTCATCGTCATTCCCTCGGGAGTGGGTCGGCGGTGGATGAACCCGGTCGTGGGGCGGTCACTGTCGCCGGCAGGGACACGACGCGAAAGTACCGCACCGACCGACGTTGTCAAGATGGGTTAAACCCTACCCTGATTATCCCAACTAAGTCACTGATGCTGAAAATCTTATCCCTGGCAGACCAGCCTCCATCCACGCTCGAGCGAACCCCGTCATGATAGAGCCGCGCACCCTAAGTGAACTGAAGAACAGCCGCTGGGCGGAGGCTCCGTTACGAGGACGCACCGTCCGGGAGGAAATCCGGAGCAATCTCCTGAAGCGGTTGGAGTCGGCTGACCCGCTGTTTCCCGGTATCGTCGGATACGAAGACACCATCCTTCCCCAAATCATCAACGCACTCCTGGCACGGCACCACTTCATACTGCTGGGCCTGCGGGGACAGGCTAAGAGTCGGATTCTCCGCGAGCTGACCAGCCTCCTGGACGAGCGGATCCCCATCATCGCCGGGAGTGAGGTGAACGACGACCCCTTTGCCCCCATCTCCAAGTACGCCCGTGAGCTGTTGGAGCAGTGCGGCGAAGCAACACCCATTGCCTGGCTGGGCCGAGACCAACGGTACGTGGAGAAGCTCGCCACACCGGACGTGACCATTGCAGATCTGATCGGCGATGTGGATCCCATCAAGGCTGCACGGGGCGGTCACCTGCTGTCCGACGAGCTGACCATGCACTTCGGGCTGCTTCCTCGGGCCAACCGAGGAATCTTTGCCATCAACGAGCTCCCTGACCTGAGCGGGAAGGTCCAGGTGGGTCTCTTCAACATCATGCAGGAAGGCAACGTCCAGATCAAAGGCTATCCGGTGCGCCTGCCGCTCGATGTATTGCTGGCCTTCACCGCCAATCCGGAGGACTACACTGCCCGCGGCAAGATCATCACCCCGCTGAAGGACCGGATCGGGTCGGAGGTCATCACCCATTACCCGCGCACCGTCCAGCTGGGAATGGAGATCACCGCACAGGAGGCCTGGACCCGTCGTGGTGGCCCTTCGCTCGATGTTCCTGATTTCGTCCTCGAGGTCATCGAGCGAGTGGCGTTCGAAGCGCGGGAAGACAAGCGGGTCGACAAGCGTTCCGGCGTGAGTCAACGGCTACCCATCAGCACGCTCGAGAACGCCATCTCCAACGCGGAGCGGCGAGCCGTTGCTTTGGGCGAGCCGACGGTGGTCCCGCGGGTGAGTGATGTCTATGCCGCTGTCCCCTCGATCACCGGCAAGCTGGAGCTGGAGTATGAGGGCGAGTTACAGGGCGGTGACACCATTGCGCGCGAGCTGATCCGGCGCGCGGCCGGCCGGGTTCTTGAGGAGCGCATGGGTGGCGCGGATCTGAGCAAGATCGTGGCGTGGTTCGACCAGGGAGGCGCCCTCAAGGTGTCCGGTGATCAACGCTCGGACCTCTGCCTCAAGGGGTTCGGGGTGGTGCCGGGCCTGGTGGAGGTAGTGAAGGAGTTCGGTCTGGTGGCCTCCGACGATCCGGGACGCCTGGTCGCCGCCTGCGAGCTGGTGCTCGAAGGCCTCGCGGCCCAGAAGCGCATCAGCCGGAGCGAGGAGCTGGGCTATACCCGGGCCAAGCCGGAACGCCGGGAGCCGGGGTATGGGAAGGGGGGGATCAGCTTCGGCTAGGAACCGGGAACCAGGTGAGGTACAGCACCAGGCTTCCGGATCTTGGCCTATAGTAAACCACCACGGCAACGGTTATCAATAAAGTAGGGTTCTCGCCCCCGGTTCCCGGCTCCTGGTTCCCGGTTCCTATCTAACACCATGCGCTTCACGACCTACTCCAAGTACCACCCCGAGCTGGCCGACGCGGTCAATCTGCAGGGATTGCTCGACCAGCTCAGTGATTTCCTGCTGCAGTCCGGATTCGCGGGAAACTCACCCTCATTCTGGCACGACGACATGGGCGAGGGAGAGCGGTCGCTCGACGCCCTGCGGCAGGCCATCCTTCAGGCCCTGATGGAGTCGGGGCAGCTTACGCCGGAGATGCTGAAGGTCCTCCGCGGTGAGTCGACTGGTGACGAGGCGCGCGATCGGGAGGTGGAAGCCGAGCTGACTCAGCTGCTCGATCGCATCGTTCAGCGCCTGATGGAAGAGGGATACCTCAACGTGAATCAGGCGCCGCAGGTGCCCCAGGGCTATCAATCCATGTTCGGGCCCGGAGGTCAGGCGCATTCCGCAGCCCAGCAGGTCCAGTTCAATCTCACCGAGAAGGGAATCGACTTTCTCGGCTACAAGACCCTCAAGAACCTGCTGGGCAGCGTCGGCAAGTCGAGCTTCGGGGCGCACGACACGCCGTATCTGGCCACCGGGGTCGAGGCAGAAGGGGTCAGCAAGAAGTACGAGTTCGGTGACGTGTTGAACCTCGACGTGCCGGCCACGCTGACCAACGCCATCGCACGCGAGGGCTTGGGCGTGCCACTGAATATCGAGTACGGCGATCTGATGGTCAGTCAGTCAGAATATCGGTCCTCCGCCGCCACCGTACTGATGCTGGACTGCTCCCACTCCATGATTCTCTACGGAGAGGATCGCTTCACGCCGGCCAAGAAGGTGGCGCTGGCATTGACCCACCTGATTCGGACCCAGTATCCAGGTGACAGTTTGCGGGTGGTGCTGTTCCACGATTCCGCCGAAGAGATCCCGCTCAGTGCGCTGGCAACTGCCCAGGTTGGACCATATCACACCAACACCGCCGAGGGGCTCAAGCTGGCTCGGCGGATCCTCCTGGGCCAGAAGAAGGACATGCGGCAGATCATCATGATCACCGATGGAAAGCCGTCGGCCCTTACCATGACGGACGGCCGGATCTATGTGAACTCCATGGGGCTGGATCCCCAGATCCTGCAGGCCACCTATCGAGAAGTCGCGAACTGTCGTCGTTCCGGCATCATGATCAACACCTTCATGCTCGCCCGGGACCGGAGCCTGGTGGAGTTCGTCAAACAGGTCGCCTCGATCTGCAAGGGCAAGGCGTACTTCACCAACACCATGACTCTGGGACAGTTCATCCTGATGGATTTCATGAAGCGTAAGACCCGGCGTGTCTCCTAGCCGGCACCTCTCTCTCACCCTCGCACTCACGATTTCCCAGCTCATCGGCTGTGGGTCCCGGGGAGGCGCAGCCTCCAACCCCGGTAATCCCGCTCCGGTGAGTGATCCGCCGGCGGCCCCGGCCATCGACCCACCGCCGAGAGTGGACCCTTCGGCTCAAGGGGCAGGGGGAGTGCCGAGCGCCGGTGGGGTTCCGGTTCGTCCCAGCCAAGCACCGCTGGTCCGTATTCAGGACGCGCTCGAATCCGATAGTCTCTTGGGGCGGCGGGTGCGAGTGGTTGGCCGATGCACCGCAGCGGGGGCAGGTCGCCGAGCCGGCTCGTGGACCTTGGAAGAGGCGGAGTTTGCGATCGAAGTGCGGGGTCTGGTGCCCTCGTCCTGTGGGCCCAACAGTACCACCGATCTCACCATCTTTGCGCAGATCGAGCCCAAGGCCGCGGGCAGCAGCGATCGTCTGCTGCTGCGCCTGCCGGACTAGGGCTCGACCCGAGACTACTACCCCTTCTTGGGGACCCCCACTCCTCCGACCACGCGTTTGACGATCTTCCCGGCCGGAAGCGGCGTCGAAGGATCCTCGACCTCGTTGATGATCGCCAGCTCCTGCAGTGAAATCGAGGACGGATAGCGGGAGTTGAATTGTTCCAGCGTCATCTGGCTGCTCAGCTTGACCAGCTCGATCCGGGCCGGGCTGACGTTCAGCTTTGACTGGTCACGTAGCTCGCTGAAGCTCCCGATAGTGTTCCGAAAAACTCGATCGTAGTTCTCCAGCTTGTTGCCCGTAGTGTAGCCCATCAGACCAAACGTGGTGCCCCCGTAGGAGATGAAGGACACGATGCCGGCGATGGTTCCCTGCTCGGTCTGGGCCTGGAAATAGCTGGAGGCCGCGGGCAAGCCGTTGATGCTCGAGGTCGAGGTCTGCCCGGCCTGAACTCCCTGTTGGGAGAGGAATTGCTGCGCCGCCTGCTGGGGTGATTCCTTCCCCGCCAAGCCGAGCTGGATCATGGCGTCCTGGTTAGGGCTCAGTGACGCCACCGCCTGGGGAGTGTTCTGGACTTTCCACCCGTCAGGAAAGCTCAGCTGAAACTTCATCTGGGGATGATAGAAGTGCGTCCCCTCGAAGTAGCCCTGCCGCGGATCGTCGCCGTAGGTCATTCCCTTGATGTATTGCAGGTACTGATCCTCGTTGACGATCCCCTTGCTGGGATCCCGCTGGAGGGTGTCGAGGATGCTCTCGATGTGCTTGATCCGGTTCTCCGGATTCGGGTGCGTTGAGAGCCACTCCGGCATCTTCCCGGCGTTGCTCACTTCGCTCACCCGGTTCAGGGTCTCGAACACTTTCGTCATCTCGCGCACATCGTAGTTCTGATTCAGCGCATAGCGGAATCCCGCCTGGTCGGCCTGGTTCTCGGCGTCTCGTCCGTACTTGAGAAAGAGAATGCCCAGGCCGGTACTGGCCAGCTGGCCGAAGCGAGCGATGTCGGAGGACAGAATACTGCCGACACCCAGCCCGATCTGCGCCAGCTGGGCCTTGCTGATCTGCTGCACCGAGTGGCGGTTGGTGACGTGGCCGATTTCATGCCCGAGGACCGTTGCAAGCTCGGCCTCGTCACTGATCGAAGTCATGAGGCCCCGGGTGACGTAGATGAATCCTCCCGGGAGCGCGAAGGCGTTGACCGCGGCATCATCGACGACATGAAATTCCCAGGGCAGCTTGGGCCGCTCGGACTGCGCCGCCATCCGCTTGCCGAGGGTCGCTACATACGTCTGGACCTTGGGGTCATTATAGAAACCGATGGTCCGGGCAACATCCTGGGCGGCCTGCTGTCCCATCTGGATCTCCTGGGATTCGGAGACCAGCGCGAGCTCGCTCTTGCCGGTAACGGGGTTGCGGGCACAACTGAGCAGGCCGAGCGCCAATCCGGCGCCCAGAAGCAACTGGCGCGGTCGGAGCGACGAGATGAAAGCGGAAGTTGGAGTCATAGTGCGTCCTTTGGTTCTCGTTCCATCGCCGGATCTCCTGAAGCAGGAGCGGGTTAGACCCCAGCGCCAATGGAACATGCTAGCCATCGGCGCTGTCCGAGGCTGTGATCCGCGTCCCCCATGCGCAAGACGCAGACCAGGTGAGGGCTTCGGTCCCAACTGTACCTGCGACTCTCGACCCGTTTGACCCTGTGGTCGGCAATGGTTTCGATCAGCGCTTAGAGGACAATCATCGCGAGGACGACCACTGTAGGGGTCAGTGCCCTGCTCCGACGCGTTCTGTGATCCGGCTCACCCAGGGGGAGCGATGGCGAGGTTCGCGGGATCGAGTCCGGCGCCGTAGGTTATTCTCCATCGTAGTTATCCAGGTTCGGAGATTCCCAGCTACCCGGAGTGGCCATGATCTCTAACCGTTGTGCCTACTCAATTGCGCTGGCAGCGCTGGTTGCCTGTGCTGGCGGAACGATGCGAGTTGCAGAGGACGATGAGAGCGATCCGGGGCCGGTGGCGCTCGCTCCGTCGCCTGAGGCCTCGGCCAACGACACCATGGCGACGCCGGCGCCGGAACCGAGCGCGGCACCGGTAGCGCCGCCCCGCGAGCAAGCGGCTCCGCCGCAGGGCTACGCCCCATACGGAACTGCCGGCACGGTGGAAATCCACCGACTGGGCCAATGGACCCGAACCGGCGTCAGCGAATCGCGTCGCCTGGTCATTCGAGATGCAAACGCCTGGGCCGAATTCTGGTCGGAGCTGGGAGTCGGCGAGCGTCCCGAAGTGGACTTTTCCCGGGACCTGGTCATAGCAGTGGCCGCCGGACAGCGACCCACCGGCGGTCACGAGATAGCGGTTGGGCAGGTGGCCCAGAACAGCGGTGCCCTCACCATCAGCGTGGTCGAGACCACGCCGGGGCCCAATTGTATGACGACGGCCTCTCTGACCCAGCCGGTGGATGTCGTTGTGGTACCTAGTGTTAACGCGAAAAGCTGGAGCTTCGTCGAGCGCCGGGAGGTCCGCGGCTGCCGGTGAGTTGCCCTATGTGTCCATCCGGACTGTAGATCCGTTACCGGGTCGCGTGCAGAACCCCGCCAAGTCAAGCCCTGGCGGGGTTTTTCTGACGTAAGCTGGCGCTGTAGAAGCACTTAGGTCACACTTGACTTGCCAGCGGACCCGGTCGTTATTCCCGCAGGACCCAATTTGATGGTCCCCCCGAAGACCTTATTCCGGCGGAACTAGAGGCCGCCGGAGATCGATCTCAACGCTCTGATGTCCGATCCCGCTCGTACCGCCGTCGCCGCCGCAGCAGGTCCACTCCATCCGCCCGAACTCGAGATCGTCGCTCCGGCCGAGCCGCAAGAGCTGACACCTCCGGTGGCCCGCATCAATCCTAGAATCGACATCGTCCATGGCGAGACCCGGGTGGACGACTACCACTGGCTCAGAGAACGGCACAATCCCGAAGTCATGGCCTACCTGGAGGCGGAGAATCGTCACACCGAAGCCGCCATGCGCCATACCGATGTACTGCAGGAGTCTCTCTATCATGAGATGCGAGATCGCATCCAGGAGACCGACCTGTCGGTCCCGGAGCGGAGGGACCAGTACTTCTACTACACCCGTACCGAGGCGGGAAGGCAGTATTCGATTTTCTGCCGGCGCCGTGACGAGGACGGTGCGGGGGAAGAAATCCTTCTGGATCCGAACGCCCTTGCTGTGGGTCACCCATACTTCCGGATCGGTTCTCTGGAGGTAAGCCCGGACCACCGTCTTCTCGCCTATGCGGTGGACACCTCGGGAGCCGAGGAGTTTACGGTCTTCATCAAGGACCTCCCCACCGGCGAGCTCCTGCCCGAGAGGCTGCTGAGAACATCGAGCCGGGTGGCCTGGGCCAACGATAGCCGGACCATCTTCTACGCCGTG
The DNA here is from genome assembly GCA_035649975.1 of Gemmatimonadales bacterium. Classification (GTDB taxonomy): domain Bacteria; phylum Gemmatimonadota; class Gemmatimonadetes; order Gemmatimonadales; family GWC2-71-9; genus CAVVWJ01. The sequence continues at coordinate 765 of DASRIN010000417.1, read as the reverse complement.
CTCGACGAAGCTCGCCGACCCTGCAGGCTGTACCGGCATGTCGTCGGGTCGACCCCGTCCGCGGACGTCCTACTGTTCTTCGAGCGGGACGCGGCGTTCTACATGGATATCAGCCGGACTCGCAGCCGCCGGTTCCTGCTGCTCGATCTCTCGAGCCACTCGACGACCGAGGTCTGGTTCGCCAGCGCGGACAACCCCGAGGCTGGGTTTCAGGTGATCCAGCCCCGGGAGACCGGTGTCGAGTATGCCGTGACCCACCACAACGAGCGCTTTTTCATAACTACCAACGACTCGGCGCCTAACTTTCGCCTGGTGGAGGTACCGGTCGATCGGCCTTCCAAAGAAAACTGGAGATCCGTCCTACCTCCGCGGTCGGACGTGAAGCTCGATTCCGCCGACGCCTTTGAGCGCCATCTCGTCGCCTACGAGCGCCAGGGCGGCTTGACCCAGATCCGAATCATCGATCTTGTCACCGGCGCCGAGCACCTGGTTCCCTTCCCCGAGCCGGTCTATACCGTGCGGCCTCATGCCAATCCGGAGTTCGAGACCACTACCCTCCGGTTCGCCTATACCTCACTGGTGACACCCAATTCGGTGGTGGAGTACGACCTTGTCGCCCACACCTGGACGGTCCGGAAGCAGACCGTGGTCCATGGCTACGCCGGCTCGGATTACCGGAGCGAGCGGGTATTCGCCACCGCGCCCGACGGAGTGCAGGTCCCCGTCTCACTGGTATATCGGCGGCCCCTCAACCTCGATGGCGCT
>DASRIN010000416.1:0-6636 GCA_035649975.1 Gemmatimonadales bacterium | reverse complement strand
TGGCCCGACTGACCGGTGTGCTCGCGGCCGCACCGAGACTGAGCCTTCTGGTGAACAATGCCGGGTTTGGAACCCGGGGCCCTTTGGCCGACGCGAGCCCCGCCCGCCAGGAAGCCATGGTCCGGCTCCACACTCTTGCGCCGATGCGCCTGACCCAAGCTGTACTCCCGGGCATGCTCCGGAACCGGACGGGTGCCGTGGTCAACGTCTCCTCCGTGGCCTCGTTTCTCTACTCCGCCGGCAATGTGAACTACTGCGCCACCAAGGCGTATCTCACCAGCTTCAGCGAAGGGCTAGCCGCCGAGCTCAGGGGCACGGGGGTGCGGGTCCAGGCGCTTTGCCCCGGATTCACTCGGTCGGAGTTCCACCAGCGGATGGACGCAGACATGACTCACTTGCCCCGTTGGATGTGGATGTCTGCCCCACAGGTAGTGCGGGCATCCCTGGGGAACCTGCGGCGACGGGGCCCGGTCGTCTGCATTCCAGGTATTCGTTACAAGCTTGCTGTGCCACTACTGCGGCTGGTGCCCCGAGCCTGGCTCGGCGGGCTCTCTCGGCTCCGGATGGCGCGATGGTGAGCCAGTTCGACTCCGAGTGCAACGGCTTGCACTGTTGATCACGTTCAGCAGCGTTTCTGCTACACCCTACCGACGTTCGGCTCAGACCCCCTAGAAAGCCAGCCGGGGCCCAGGGTCGGATGCTCTTTGTCAGTCCACCTTTAGAACCCCGGAGCCGATACTAGGACCAGCGGTTATCCCCGGCAGGCGAGGGCCGAGGATGGCGTTGCTCTTGCTATCTGGCCACCCGCTCCCGTCTCCTGAAATCCCTGGCTGTGGAGGTTAGATGAAGTACGCAATCCTCGCAGTGCTTGCCCTTGCCGCCACCGGGTGTAAAAGCCAGGCCGAGCTGGCCAAAGCGTTGGCGGAATCCAAGGCCGCCGAGGCCCAAAAGGACAGCCTGCTGACCGAGGTCCTCGAGACCACCCAGTTTGTCAGCGATCTAAATAGCGAGCTCGCCAAGGCCAAGACTCTCGCAGTCTCCTCGGATGGGGCGGATCCGGGTATGCCCGGGTCGCAGCAGGATCGGGAGGAGCGCAAGGCTACCCTCGAGCGGATCCAGCAGGTCATCGCCCGCTTGAATGAAAGTGAAGCCAAGCTGATCGCAACCGAGAACCGAGCCAAGAACGCCAAGATCCGGAACGCGAGATTGCTGGCTCAGATCGCGACCTACAAGCAGACTGTCGAAGACCTGAAGACCGCGGCCGAGCAGCAGCGGTCGGAGCAGGAGGCAATCATTGCCGACCAGCGCAATCAGATTGCGTCGCTATCGGGTCAGGTGGATGAGCTGAATGTGCGTACCGCGTCGTTGCGAGACACGGTTGCCCATCTCACCGCCTACAAGAATCGGGTGTACTACGCCATCGGCACCAAGGACGAACTGATTCGGAATGGCGTGGTGACCAAGGAAGGCTCGAAGTTCCTGATCTTCGGCGGCACTCGACTGGAGCCGGCGCGGAAGCCGAACCTCGACGCCTTCACCATGATCGACAAGACCCAGACGGTCTCGATCCCGCTGCCCCGGACCGACAAGCGCTACAAGATCGTGTCCCGGCAGAACCCGGAATTTCTCGACGGTGATGTGACCGAGAAGGGCGAGATCCAGGGCGTGGTGGAGATTGCTGCGCCGGAGGATTTCTGGTCGGCTTCGAGGTATCTGATTCTGGTCCAGAACTAGATATTTCCGCATTCTGGCATTCTGGGGGAGGCCGCCGTCTGGCGCCTCCCCCGCTGCATTTTTTGGCACTTTGGTGATCCATATCACATTATGGTTTCGGAACTTACAAACAATTTTGTCAACATCCTCTACATATGTGGATGATGGGGACAGCAAGGGGCCCGCAAACCGCTGAGTCTCCGGTGACGCGCAACACGGCTCTATTTGGTCGGAAGCAGATATTCCATCCACACGATCTTTTTCATTTTCATTCCACGCAATTCCTTCAACGGAGGTCGCCGGTGCGAAAGCTCACCTTAGCGCTTGCATTGGCCGCTGTGTGGACCCTCAGCGGATGCAAGAAGACAGGCGAAGGGCAGTACGAGGTGCAAAAGCCGACGGTCGGAACCACAACCGACACGGTGAACACGCCGAGCGTAGAGACAGGAACGGTCAAGGACACCATCACGGTGCCGAAGGTCGAGACCGAGAAGAAGGAGGTTGAGGTTCCGAAGGTTGAGGTCAAGAAGCCGAACGAATAGAGCTCCCGCGTTCGTTCGCCCTGCTTTCCATCCAGCGATATATTGCGGAGACCCGCGGAACTGCTTTCGCGGGTCTCTTGCTTACCACCTCGAACCGATGCCGCAGACGATCCCGCCCTCCCTGCTGCTGCTGATCCTGACCGCATGCTCTCCGCTGCCCGCCGCAGCGCAAGTGCGCACTGCGATTCGGGCCGGTTGGCTGGTGGATGTCGCTCGGGGCGAGGCCCGCCGCGACCAGATTGTGCTGATTCAGGACGGACGCATCGAGAAGGTTCAGCCCGGCTCCGTCGCACCACCTGCCGAGGTCCGGGTCATCGACCTATCCCGTTACACCGTACTCCCTGGTCTGATTGACTGTCATACCCATCTCGTCGGGGATGCGTCCAGCGCGGACGTGCTCCTTCCTCTCGAGCGCTCCGAGGCTCAGGAGGTGCTGAGCGGCGTGAGCAACGCGCGGGCCACCCTTCTCGCCGGATTCACGACGGTGCGCGATATCGGCACTTATCGCGCGTTTGTCGACGTTGCCCTGCGGGATGCCATCAACAACGGCATCGTCATCGGTCCGCGGATGAAAGTGGCCGGGGCATACGTCACGGTGTCGACTGGGGGCGGTGAGGTGGCCGGTGCCGCCCCGGATGTGCCGGTTCCCGCCATCTTCCGGGTTGGGGTTGCAAACTCAGCGGATCAGGTCCGCGAGCGGGTTCGCGTCATTCTGAATGGCGGGGCCGACTTCATCAAGCTGATTGCTACCGGAGCTGTGTTTACTCGAGGGACCAAGCCGGGGGTATCCGAGTACACCGAGGAGCAGATTCGGGCGGGAGTAGAGCAGGCGGCCGAGTATGGGACCTTCGTTGCCGCCCATGCCCACGGTGCCGAGGGCATCAAGCGGGCCGTCCGCGCGGGGGTACGTTCAATCGAACACGGCTCTCTCCTGGACGAGGAGGGAATCGCGCTCATGAAGCGCCGCGGCACCTGGCTGGTGGCGGACATCTGGAACGGGGACTACACCGACAGTGTTGGCCGGCGGGAGAAGTGGCCCGGGGACATCCTCCGGAAAAACGCGGAGACAACGGAGACCCAGCGAATCGGGTTCAGAAAAGCCGTGGCGGCCGGGGTCAAGATTGCCTACGGCACTGACAGCGGCATCTACCCCCATGGGCTCAATGCCATGCAGCTGCCCTACATGGTCAGGTACGGGATGACTCCGATGCAGGCGATCCGCTCCGCCACGCTCTCGGCGGCCGAGCTGATGCAGTGGCAGGATAGTGTGGGCTCCCTTGCGCCGGGCAAATACGCTGACATAATCGCGATCGAAGGAGAGGCCCTGGCCGACCTGCGATCTTTCATGAGGGTAGGGTTTGTGATGAAGGGCGGCACGGTGTACAAGGGGCCAGGCAGTGGAAACAGAGAATGAGCGGTACCAGCCAAGAGGAGATCAGCTGATGGGGAAGATCGTTTGTGCGGTTGGGATGCTGGCGGTTCTCGTTGCGCCCGCGGCTGCTCAGGAGCAGCGCAAGCTGTCGCTGGACGACCTGTACCGGCTGCGCGCAGTCAGCAGTCCCGAGATCTCACCTGAAGGAAGTTGGGTAGCGTACTCGGTCTCGACATCCGATTCGGTTAAAGATCGCTCGGATAGCGATCTGTGGATGACGAGCTGGGACGGGCGGCGAAGCCTTCGACTCACCACCAGCAAGGGAGGCGAGGGGACTCCCCGCTGGAGTCCGGACGGGAGATATCTTGCCTTTCTTTCCAGTCGAGAGGATGAACGGGACGTAGATCAGGTCTGGCTGCTCGACCGCAGTGGGGGCGAGGCTCAACGGGTGACGGATCTCCCTGGTGGCGTGTCCGACTACGCCTGGTCCCCGGACAGTAAGCGGCTGGCCCTCATCGCGAGCGACCCCGATACGACGGCCGCAGCCAAGTCCGACACGACCAAGCCGAAAACGGCATCCCCGATCGTCATCGACCGGTTTCAGTTCAAGGAGGACGAGACCGGCTATCTGGATCGCCGCCGAGACCATCTCTATCTCTTCGAGCTGGCTACTCGCAAGGCACAGATCCTCACGCCGGGGAACTACTACGAGAAGGCCCCCTCGTGGTCACCCGACGGGCGCAGCATCGCCTTTTCCAGCAAGCGCCGGCCTGACTTCGACCGGACCGACAACTGGGACCTCTACGTCGTCGATGCCACGCCGGGGGCACGGCCCCGTCAGGTGACCACGTTCGAGGGCCCCGACATGAATCCCGACTGGGGCGGCCGGTCGGTGACGTGGAGCCCGGACGGCAAGTACCTGGCCTACGTGCAAGGGGGCCCGCTCAAGCTGATCTACTATGCCGGTCAGAAGCTCGCTGTGGTGCCGGCGAGTGGCGGCCCGGCTCGAATCGTGACCCCCGCGCTGGACCGCAACGTGCTCTCGCCCCGGTGGTCGGCCGATGGCAAGTCGCTGCTCTTTCTGCTGGAAGACGACCGGGTGACCCATCTGGCGAGAGTCCCAGCTCAGGGCGGCTCGGTGGAGCTGCTGACTAAGGGCCGCCGACAGGTGAGCGACTATTCGGTCAGCACGAATGGCAGAGTCACCGTGCTGGCAAGCTCCCCCACCGCGCCACACGAGGTGTTTGCGGTCGAGGGGACGGAGCTGCGCCCACTCTCCCGGCAGAATGATCAGTGGCTGCGAAGTATCCAGCTGGCTCCGGTCGAAGAGATTTCATTCCCCAGCCGGGATGGAACCTCGATCAACGGATTTCTGGTTCGCCCGGTCGGATATCGGACCGGCAGCAGAGTCCCCTCAGTGCTCCGGATCCATGGAGGCCCGGTCTATCAGTTCTCTAACGAGTTCAATCTGGAATGGCAGCTGCTGGCCGCCGACGGTTATGCGGTCATCGCCGCCAATCCGCGGGGGAGCTCGGGACGAGGGGAGAAGTTCTCCACTGCCATCTGGGCGGACTGGGGCAACAAGGACGGCCAGGATGTGCTGGCAGCAGTGGACTATGCGGTGGGGCAGGGCATCGCCGACTCCACTCGGCTCGGCGTCGGGGGCTGGAGCTACGGCGGGATCCTGACCAACCAGGTCATTGCGCGGGACCCACGCTTCAAGGCAGCCACCAGCGGGGCCGGCCAATCCAACGCCCTGGCCGGCTACGGCACGGACCAGTACGTGAAGGAGTATGAGGCTGAGCTGGGCACACCGTGGGGAAACACCGAGGCATGGCTTCGGGTGTCGTACCCGTTCTTCCATGCCGACCGGATCATCACTCCAACGCTGTTCCTGTGCGGAGAGAAGGATTTCAACGTGCCGCTGCTCAACTCGGAGCAGATGTACCAGGCGCTCAAGAGCCTGGGCCGGGAGACCCAGCTGGTTATCTATCCTGGGGAATACCACTCCATCGAGAAACCCAGCTATGAGCGGGATCGGCTGCAGCGGTACCTAAGCTGGTATGCCCGCTTCCTCAAGCCGCAGCCAGGTCAAGCCGCGACTCATTGACCGGCGCCTCCGGAGCGGCGATTGGGGAACTACCCAGTGTCGTTGCCGGCGATATCTTGAATTGTATGGGACTCCGGTCGGCGCTCTTCGTGGGTGCAGTCCTGGCCATTACTCCCGGATGCGGGCTCCTGTTCCCCAACGACCCGGCGCCAACCAGCGCGCCGGCAACCGGCCAGGTTCTGGTCGAGGTGGAGAGCCACAACTGGAGCGACATTACCGTGTATCTGCTGGCGGGAGGTCTTCCTCAGCGCCTGGGCATGGTTTCGGCACTGAGTGCTGCGAGCTTCGACTTTTCGTCCCATCGTCTGAATACCAGCGGAGGCGTACGGCTGCGGGCGCTGCCGGTGGCGGGTCGAGCATTCACCTCCGAAACCATCCTGGTGTTACCAGGGCAGTCGATCTTCTGGACCCTGGAGAACAACCTGGAGACCTCCAGCTTCACTGTCTACTGAGGCCTGAGTGACCGAGGAACCGTGATCCCCCGCCTTGCGTTAAGCGTTGCTCTGGGACTCCTTCCCGCCTGCGGCCTGTTCTCCTCCCGCCATTCCGAGTCAGCAAGTTCCCACTCGAACGCTGAGATCGCTCTGGAAGTCGAGAGTCACCACTGGAACGACATCGTCGTCTATCTGATGAACGGGAGCCAATCCGAGCGGCTGGGCCTGGTGAACGGCCTCAGCAGCAAGGAGTTCGTGTTTCCGTTCCGGAAGCTCACCAGCGGCGGCAAGGCCCGGTTACGGGCCTATGCCGTCGGAGGTGCCGGGTCCATCACCAGCGAGGACTTGCTGGTGCAACCGGGCCAGTGGATCAAGTGGACCCTGGAGAGCGATCTCGATCGATCGTCGCTCGCCGTCCATTAGCCCGGAGCTTCGCTACGCGTTCCGATCCAGGCAGGTATTGAC
>DASRIN010000415.1:0-3299 GCA_035649975.1 Gemmatimonadales bacterium | reverse complement strand
GACTGGAACGAGAAGAAGATCCGCGAGGCCATGGCGATGGCGCTTCCAGCGAGCGAAGGGGGAAGGGTAGACGGCCACACCGTCACACTGCACCAGCCGCTGCCAGTCTACATCGTCTACTTCACTGCATTCGTCCGAGATAGCATCCTCAACTTTCGGCGCGATCCCTACGGCAAGGATCGCGAGGCGATTGCCAGACTGGGAAAGTTGAGCCCGAGCGAACCCCGGCTTTGCGAGGAGATCCAGAAGCTTCTTGGAGGATGAACGCCTGGTCTAGTTCACTGCCGCTGGGAACGCAACATCAACCCGCACACTATCTCGACGCCGGGACCCGATTGATCGCAGACGTGGTGCACACGTCACACGCTGGTTCACTGCATGCCGGCAGCGCCACAAGCCCGAGCAGTGCTCCGAGGTAGCGTCCGCACTTGGACCACGTCCCTAGAACCAGTGTTTCCATATCAGGGACGCACGAGGTTGGGCTTCCCCCGGACTCCGGCAAAGACCACCAGCAGCTTAGCCGGGGTCGATCCTCGATTCTTGCCGTTGTGCCAGGTGTTAACTGCCTCGAGGAACGAATCTCCAGCCTTATAACTGTGGCTGCCACCTCTCTCTATCTGGACATCAACCGCTCCTTCCAGCACGTAGACGAACGCCGGGTACAAATGCATGTGCCGACCAGTTTCGCCGCCCGGGCCGATGTCCACCCGTAATGCGGTTACCTCAGCACTGTCCGTTGCCGGATAGGTGATGGGACCACCGGCATTGGTTACCCCGCTCTGGAGAATAGGCGTCGACGAGAACCTCACTTGGGCGGCGACAGGTGGGGCCAGAACCGCGGTAACAACGAGGGTCAGAAGTTCTCTCTGGATCATGGGCGTCTCCCAATGCCAGAATTACAGCACCACTATAAGGAGGAAGGGTGTGACGACGAGGCATATCCCGAGAATCCAGAGCCCAGGGTGGCCATCGTCATCTTGCCGGGCTCGTAGCGCCGACCTGAGGCCCACCAGAGCCAGCAGAAGGCTGGCCAAGGCGCCGAGGAATAATGGGAGGATGGCGGTGTACGTCTGCAGAGTGAAGGCGCTAGCCCATAATCCGAGAGTGGCCACCACCGCAGTGAAGTAGCCGGCGAGGCTCTGCAGTTGCCAGCGGACTCCCACATAAATGGTCAGGCCGAGCAAGAATGCCAGACCAAGAGTGATCACTGAACTCCGCAGCCTCTCAATAGGCGCATCGCGGCCTTCGGTCTCAACGTCCGAGCCGACCCGTTCCAGCAGGCGCTTGAACCGCGGATCCTCCGGAGAAAGTCGTCGATTGGTGCTGGGATGGTTATCGCTTTAGTTCCTCGGCCAGCGCGACGATGATGCCCGCAGGGCCTCGCATGTAGCAGAGTCTGTACATGTCCTTGTACTGGACCACCTCGCCGACGAGTTCGGCGCCGTTGCCGCGCAGGCGAGCGACAGTGTCGTCGACGCTTTCGACTGTAAACATGACGCTCCGGAGGCCCGGCGCGTTCGGCGGTGCGATCGCCGGTTCGATCTGGACCAGTTTTGGATTGCGAAACTTTGTCAGCTCAAGGCGCCCGTGCCCATCCGGGGTCCGCATCATAACGATGTCGACTTGGACACCTTCGAGCCCGTTGACGCGGTCCACCCACGGGCCCTCGACCGGCATCTCGCCTTCGATCGTCATGCCGAGCGCGGTGAAAAAAGCGATAGCGGCTGCAAGGTCGTCGACGACGACGCTGACGTGGTCCAATTTCTTGATCGTCATGTCCCTAGTATAGCAGAGGCCGTGCGTCGCGCTGGTTATTTATGTCGGTTCGGTGGGAAGCTTCTTGGCCAGACGGGCAGTCCGCGCGAGGACCGCCGCCAGCTTGTCGTGGGCTTTTCGCGATGCAATCTGGCGGGTCTCACCCGATTCGGTCACCGACTGATGAGTCGGAACGTGGGTCACGGTTACGATGTGCTGGCCTTTGTTGTCCTCCCGTGTGTCGATCTTCAGCTCATCGTCTGAAAGGCGATGGGGACGCCGGCGGTCCTTCCCGGCCCAGGGGACACGGCTCTTGCGGGCGACGCGTGGCGCCCCGGGCCGGCGGAGCACCAAGACCAGCATCGGGATATAGCCGGCCAAGAGCATCACCGGCCAGCCGGTCAAGGGCCATGCTCCGATGGCCGGGTGCTGCAGCACCCCGGCCGCATCTGCCACGGCAATCCAGGTCCCCACCACATAGATCGCCATCTCTCCCCAGCCGGCGGGGATCAGCGCAAGGGGAATCAGCTCGTACGGAAGCGTGGTCTGGGGAAGAAACGCGGTCGCGAGGAGCAGCCGTCCTTCAGGCAGGCGCCAGCGCAGGGCGGCGAGTAGCACCAGCGCCCCAAAGGGACGGAGGATCGGGGGTGCCCAGGCGGAGTACTCCAGGGGCAATGTCATCCACCAGTCCCGCGGCCAGGTCGGTAGCAGCAGGCTGAGGGCGACGAACCCCACCACTCCGCCGAGGGCAGCCCAGGACGGCCGGGCAACCCAGAGGGCCACTGACGTGTTGGGCCTTACCGCGAGGAGGAAGCCCAGCGCCGGGATCAGGCTGGCGGCCACCATGAGCGGCGCCGGCTGGCCGTAAAACAAAGCGAAGAGATAGGACCCGGACAGCAAGGCGGGCAGGGCGTAGAGACCGCGGTATCTCCAGAGCGCATATACCAACGCCCAGCCGACCAGGACGTCGAAGATGGGGCGGGCCAGCTCGAGGGGTAGTACCGTGAATGGAACCACCAGCACCACGGCCGGCAGCGGGTAGGGAACCCACGGCGCGCCAACCTGATACGGAGTCTCTCCCTGCAGCAGACGAATCGCTGAGGCGTAGAGCAGCTCGAAGTCGCCGGCCCGAATCGGCAGCCAGGCGGAGGCCAGCAGGCGGCACACGAGCACCAGCGCGAGCGCCAGGACCAGAAACAGCAGCCTCGAGTTCATGAAGGCTGGCCTGGTGCGCGGAGCCCGGGTGGTCACCGCAACCGTTGCTTCGCTCATCCCGCGTGACCCCTATCGAGAGATACTCGCGCTGACCGGCATGGCCGCTCAGGCGCGCTCGGCCGCGACCCCTAAGTTTCCGCACAATTCACCGATTTCTTTAGGACTAAGGCGGGACGATTCAGGGCCCAGCCTCTATCGTGTTGTGCAACGCGGCGATGACCCAGCCCAGCGGCTCCCGGGTAAGGACCAGGCTGAAGCGCGCCCGCTGCCGTCCGGCCAGGGGACCGCTGGGCACGTCCAGCACCGAGTGCACGTGCACCAAGGCGATG
>DASRIN010000414.1:0-6444 GCA_035649975.1 Gemmatimonadales bacterium | reverse complement strand
GCCACAGCCGCGTTCCGGCGCTGATGCGGGCCGGCCAGACTCAGCGGTCCGCACCACTGATAATCCGGCGGCAGTACTCTGACATCGGCTCTGGCCCGGTGAGCCTCCCGCCGTAGAACCTTCACCAGTTCAGGATCGGTCTCCCCGATAACGAAGGGAACTCCTGGCTTGGCGATGCCGGCCTTCTCGCAAGCGATGAGCTCCAGGCTATCGCCCAGGTACTTCATGTGGTCCCGCTCGATCTTGGTAATGCCGCTGACGAGGGGGTGCACCACGTTGGTGCTGTCGAGCCGTCCTCCCAGGCCTACTTCCACCACCGCCACCTCGACTCCGCGAGCCGCGAAGTCGGCGAAGGCCAGGGCCGTGGTTGCCTCGAAGAAGGTGGCCTTCCGCTCCAGGATCGGCGGGAGCAGCCGACCGGTCCACATGGCCACCGCATCCTCTGATATCGGTACTCCATCCACCTGGATGCGCTCCCGAAACGAGACTAGGTGAGGAGAGGTGTACAGCCCCACTCGCCATCCCGCCTCCCGCAGCGTCGCTGCAATGAGGGTACAGACACTGCCCTTGCCATTGGTTCCGCCGACGTGAATCGACGGCATTATCTCGTGAGGATTGCCCAGAGACTTGAGCAGCGCGCGAGTCGTCGCCAGCCCGAACTTGATCGTTGTCGTGCGAGGGAAGAGAAAATCGAGTGCCTCGTCGTAGCTGAGCGACATCGGGTCTCGACTGAAGGAGGCCGACACAGGGGCTAGGGGGAACGATTGCGCCCCACCCTACAACTTGGGTGAGGCGCGAAGAGGGCTCCAGACAGCTTCAGCTCAGCTCGGCGACCTCGACGTGTTGCCGCTGGCCTTGCATATGCCGGAGCAGGCGCGCAGTCGTGTCCCGCAGCGAGGCTCGCGGCACCACATCGTCGATCTGACCATGCTCCAGGAGGAACTCGGCGGTCTGGAAGCCGTCGGGCAGATCCTGGCCGATCGTCTGCTTGATGACTCGCTGGCCGGCAAATCCGATCACGGCCCCCGGCTCGGCCAGCACGACGTCCCCCTGCATCGCGAAGGAGGCTGACACCCCACCGGTGGTGGGATCGGTCAGAATGGAAATGTACGGAATGGACTCGCGCTGCAATTGAGCGATGGCAGCGGAGGTCTTGGCCATCTGCATGAGCGAGAGAACCCCCTCCTGCATGCGGGCCCCACCCGAGGTGGAGATGATGACCAGTGGGATCTTTTTCTCCAGCGAGCGGCGGGCTAGCCGGGCGATCTTCTCGCCCACCACCGATCCCATGGAGCCGCCCATGAAGCGGAAGTTCATGACCGCAAGATTGAACGGCAGCCCATCCAGCCGGGCGGCGCCGGCGTACACGGCATCCGTCTCCCCAGCTTTTTCCCGCGCGACCTTCAATCGGTCAGCATAGTTCTCGAACTCCAGCGGATCTGCCGAGCGGAGTTCCGCATACAGCTCGCGCCAGGTCCCGGCATCGGTGAGCAGCTCGATGTAGTCCTCGGCGCTGATCCGCCGGTGCTTGCCGCACTCCGGACAGACATTCAGCGCCTTCTCGAACTTTTCCCGGATGTCGACGTGCCCACAGCTGTCGCACTTCTCCCACGCGTCGGCCGGGATTTCCAGCCGTTCACGCGACGACGTTCGTGGCTTTCGCTCCTTCTTAAACCATGCCATGACGGCCATAAGGATTCGGGTAAGGACCCATGCAATTTCATCGTGGCCCCGGGCCCGCGCTAGGCCTCAGAGGGTAAGTCGCTGTCAGCTATCGGTATAGCCCGAGAGCCGTGAGTCCCACGCCACTCGAAGCGCCAGCCCGAGACACAGCGAACAGATAATGAAGAAGGAGCCGCCGTAGGAGAACAGTGGAAGCGGGATCCCGGTGATCGGCATCAGGTTCACTGTCATACCCACGTTCTCGAAAACGTGAGTAAAGAAGAGACCCACGATGCCGAACACGGCCAGGCTGCTGAATGAGTCGGTGGCCCGCCGGGCAATGCGCACCAGCACGAGGAAGAGACCCAGGAAGAGGCTTAGGGCCACCAGGACTCCCAGAAAACCGAGCTCCTCCCCTACTACCGAGAACACGAAGTCGGTGTGCTGCTCGGGCAGGAAGGCCAGCCGTTTCTGCGGCCCCTCGGTGTATCCGGTCCCGGTCCAGCCTCCAGACCCGATAGCCACTCGAGACTGGATCGCATGATAGCCGGCCGCGCGGGGATCGGCTTCCGGGTTGAGAAAGGTCAGGAGCCGGTTCTTCTGGTAAGGAGCGAGCCGGGCCCAGAGCGGCATCGCAACGGCACCCATCGCCAGGTTGGCAGTGAGGAATACCACCCAGTCCCAGACGTAGGGGCGCCAGGCAATCAGGATCAAGACGAAGATGATGATCCAGACGCTCCAAGCCAGCGTGTTGAACGCAAGTAGAAGGCTGATCACCGGCGTGGCCAGGAGGAACAGCATGCGGGGCCGCACTCCGGCCCAGAACAGCATCGCGAAGAAGATTCCCACGAAAACGAACGCACTCCCCAGGTCGGGCTGTTTCAGCACCAGGAGGCAGGGAACGCCGACGATCAGCACCGGCCCGACCAGATCGCGGAGGGAGCGGGGCGGCTCCTTTCGACTGGAGAGATAGCGCGCCATCATGAGTACCGTCGCCACCTTGGCCAGCTCGGATGGCTGCCCGATCTGATGGCCGCCGATCGAAAGCCAGCTGTGGCTGCCTTCGGCGGTTCCGGCGCCGGTGCCCACCATCAACACCACGCCCAGCAGCAAGATGCTGAAAGCGTAGAGCGCCGGGGAAACCCACTCGAGCACTCGTAGTGAGATGTGGAAGATGATCCAGGCGGCCACGATCCCGACGCCGACCCAGATGAATTGACGGTGCCAGACTCCGGCCGCACGGGTGGGCACGTCGGTCTGGCCGGCTGAATAGAGCGTGGCCAGCCCGAACAGCACCAGACAGAGGCTGACCGTGACGAGCTGCCGGTCGATCGCAGGCGCTCTCACGGTTGGGTTCCCCCACCGGCAACCGAATCATCTGCCGCTGCCTGCGCCGCGACGGAATCCGGGCTTAGCTCCACCGGCCGGGGCACAACGTCGTGGCCGCTCACCGACTCGTCCTGAAGCACTCCGAGCTTGACTGGCCCAATGGCATCGGGGCCGAGGATATAGCGGCGGAGCGTCTGCACCACGTAGGGGGCCGCCGTGGTCCCATGCTTGGCAAACTCCATGATGGCGCCCACGATCAGCTCGGGCTTATCGGCCGGGGCAAATCCGATAAACCAGCCATGATCTTCGCCATGCGGATTCTGCGCGGTCCCGGTCTTCCCCGCCACTGCCAGGTCAGCGCGCCGGTTGGCGGCCGCCGTTCCCCGCTCGACCACGGCAATGAGCGAGTGACGGAGCCCGTCCAGCTCCTTGGCCGTGAGGCCCAGCGGTCTCCGCCGGTTGGAGCTGGGCGTGACGATGAACGGCGTGACCGTCTCCCCATTTCCGGCCAGTCCCTGATAGAACTTCATCATGTTGATGAGAGTCTGGGTGTTCTCTCCCTGTCCGATGGAAAAGTTCAGGGTTGTACCCGGAGGACTCCAGTTGCGCGGCCCGTACAGCTTGTCGAAGTACGCCTGGGAGGAGGGATAGATCGGATTGAGCTCGTTCTCCAGATCGATACCGCTCTTGTCCCGGAATCCCATCAGCACGCCATCCTGGATGATCGCGTCGAGTCCCAGGCGGAGACCAAGCTGGTAGAAGTACACGTCGCAGCTGGCCGCGACGGCGCCGGTCAGGTCGAGCGTCCCGTGCCCTTCCCGCTTCCAGCACCGGAAGATTCGGTTTCCCAGGCGTAGGCCGCCCCGGCAGGGCTCGGGCATCCGGGTGGTGAGCCGGATCAGTCCCCGCTTCAATGCCATCGCGGCGACCGCCAGCTTGAAGGGGGAGGCTGGAGGATAGCGGGCCTGAATGACCCGGTTGAGCAGCGGCTTGGCCGGATCGTTGTTCAGCTTTCGCCACTCGGCCGAGGAAATGCCGCCGACGAAATGGTTGGGGTCGAAGCTCGGCGCGGAGTACAGCGCCCGGATCTCGCCAGTGGGCGTCATGGCGACCATCGCGCCGCGCACCCCCGCGGGCCAGATGCTGTCCACGAACCGCTGCAACTCGAGATCGACGGTGGTGACGATGGGTTTCCCTGGCGTGGGCGGAAGGGTGGCCGAAGCTGCACCTTCCCGCACCAGGCGGCCACGGGCGTTTACTTCGATGTAGCGGACCCCTTCAGCGCCGCGGAGCGTATCGTCGTATTCCCGCTCCAGCCCGGCTTTGCCCACGATGGAACCGAGCACGGCGCCAGGGTAGCGGTCGGCGGTGAGGTCGGCCTCGGTGACCTCGGAGACATATCCGACCAGATGCGCCACCGACTTGCCGGCCGGATACAGCCGCTTCGGCTCGGCCTGAATCACCAGGCCCGGCAACGCGGCGCGGTGCTCCTCCAGTTTGGCAATGACCTCGAAGGAGGCATCCCCGAAGACCAGAGCTGGCTGATACCGCGCCTGGCCGTACCGATCGATGATGTCGCCGATCTGGGCACTGTCCAGCGGCACGTAGCGTCGAACCTGATTGAGTAGGGCGCGCAGCGAATCCACTGAGGTGGCCAGCAACTTGACCGAGTAGCCCGGCACATTCTCCGCAATGACCCGGCCGCTGCGGTCGAGAATGGTGCCTCGAGGCGAGGTCAACGGAATCGGTCGCAACCGGTTGGTTTCCGCCTTCAGCTGGAACTTGTCGTGCTGCAGCACCTGGGTTCGAAAGAACGCACCCAGTAAGACCAGGAAGGCTCCGATCAGGACGAGACGGGCGATTTCAGCCCGCTCCCGTACCCGATGGGACTCGAATCCGGTCATGCGTCCAGCCGGATGGAAAACCAGCTTCGGAAGGTGATCAGGATCAGAAGGGCAAAGCCGGCGGTCGTGAGTGCCTGAAGCGGACTGTAAATGGTGAGCTCGGTCAGGAGCTGGGGATGCTCACTACCGCTGATGACCAGAACGATCAAATCGCGGAACCAGAGCCCCGCCGCCACAAACGCGGCATTCACCAAGGCATTGTCGGCGAAGAACACCGATCGGCCCCATGCCGCGAAGTAGCCCACCAGCGTGTGCGCCAGTGCGCCAGCGCCGAACCGCGCGGGCGTAAGGGCGTCCTCGATGAGACCCACCAGAAATCCAGCGACGGCCCCTGCTCCCGGTCCGCTCCGCATAGCGAACAGCATCAGGGCGATCAACAGGAAATCGGGACTCACCCGGGCGTTGCCCAGCCTGGGCCGGAGGTAGAACTGCAGGACGATGAGCCCCAGCATGACTACCAGTACCTGGACCCTGCTGACGCGCTGTGGGCTCATTGCGCCGAGTCCCTTGGTGGAGTGGCTACCGCCGGCGCACCGCCCAGCATGGGAGACGTTCTCTGGATCGAATCGCGGCGCGCCGCGCGAGCCGCTCTGGCAGCCTGCGCCAGCGACTCGGCTCGCTCGGCCCGGGCGATCGAGTCGAGCCGCATGGCCTCCAGCTGGGAGTCGCTGGGGAAAGCACTGGCCAGATCGAACGAACGGGTACTCACCAGAATGAGCACGTGTGCGGCAGATCCCGGGTTGGCAGCCGGACGGAGCCGGTACACCCGTTCCCAGCCCGCCTCCTCCCGAAGGGTTCCGGTGACCGTGCCGACCGGTATGCCTTTGGGGAACACACCGCCCAGACCCGAGGAGAGAACCAGGGTACCGAGCGGGACCGAGTCGCGATACGGCACCCCCCGCAGTTCGAGGAGTCCTTCGGCATTGCGGCCTTCGGCCGAGGGGGCCACTACGCCGAGGGCGTTCCCCCCGACCGTGAATGCGCTCACCCGGAATTCCGGATGGGCCCACGACATGGCGACGCTGCTCTGGGGGCTGACGCTAAGAACGACGCCGATCAAGCCTTCGGGCGCCACCACCGGATTGAACGGCGCCACTCCTTGCCGCGCCCCCGCGCTGAGGAGCAGGGTCCGACCATCAGTCGCGTGAGGCTGGTGCAGCACTTCGGCCGAGACATAGCCGGTGCTCAGCCGACGACTCAGCTTGAGGAGCTGGCGCAGCCGCTCATTTTCGGCGCGAAGGGAGGGAAGAAACTGTGCGAGGTAGGCAGCGGAGTCACGCTGCGCCGTGACCCGACGAAATCGCATCCGGCTGGTGCGGCCTTCCTCCGCCCGGGTCTGGAGCCAGACGAGAGGAGCCAGCGCGGTCCGCCGCAGGGTATCCGCCAGGCCGTAGGTCCAGCTCAAGGGGGAGAACAGCCCCACAATGGAAAGGCCGAGACAGAGGACGAACAATGCCGTGTCTCGGCGAGTGTAGCGACGATCTGAAATGCTTGACATGCTCAGGAAGACAGTACGCTGCGGTATTTATCGTAGTCGTCGAGAATGCGG
>DASRIN010000413.1:0-2723 GCA_035649975.1 Gemmatimonadales bacterium | reverse complement strand
CGATCGCTGGCGTTCAGCACCGACCGCTTCGGCACCCGGCTCGACGACTTGAACTACGGGAGCCTGCGGCTGGCGACGCTCGACCTCGAGACCCGCCGCATCGACGAGGTGCAGGGGACCTCCGCAGGCAAGAACATCAACCCGCAATGGTCGACCGACGGCCGCAGCCTCTACTTCATTTCGGATCGCACCGGGATCTCCAACGTCTACGTCATCCCCGCTTCGGGAGGGACGACCGTGCAGGTCACCGACTTCGAGACCGGGGTGAGTGGAATCACGGCCCTGAGCCCGGCCCTGTCGGTGGCGCGCGCATCCGGTGACTTGACCTTCAGCGTGTTCCGGTCTGGCGCCTACCAGCTGCGGCGTCTCCAGCGCGCCTCACCCACCGCGGGCGCCGTCCGGTCGCGTGAAACCGCGGGGGTGGACCTGCTTCCCGACGCCTCCGTGGAGGCGTTCTCGAACGTGACCGCCGTGCGCGACTCGGGAGGTCTGGTCGATTCGTCCTTGTTCACGACCTCACGCTACCGCCCCGGTCTGTCGCTCGACTATGTCTCCCAGACCTCGCTCGGCTTCGCCGCCTCGGGCAGCGGCCTCGCCGTGGGAGGGGGAAGCGCGCTCTATTGGAGCGACATGCTGGGCAACCACAACCTGGCCACCATCATCCAGCTCAACGGCAACCAGGGCGGCCTGGGGCGCAACCTGGGAGCCCTGGTCGGCTACCAGAACCTCGCCCGGCGCTGGAACTGGAGTGTGCAGGGGTATCAAGTCCCGTACTTCTACCGCACGTTCGAGGTTCAGGAATACGGCCCCGAACCAGGCGGGCAGTACCTGGTGACGGAACGCGACATTCGCACCTGGCAGATCGAGCGAGGATTCGAAGGCTCGGTTTCCTATCCGATCAGCCGCGCACGCCGCATCGAGTTCGGCGCTGGATACCGCAGCATCTCGTTCGATGAGGAAATGCGGACCGTGACGTACGACGCCAACACGGGACAGGTTTATGTCGACATCACTACGCCAGGCCCGGGCGATTCGATCCCCTCGCTCGATATGTTCATGAGCAGCGTGGCGACTGTCTTCGACAACTCGGTATTCGGGGGAACCAGCCCGGTGCGCGGCGAGCGCCACCGATTGGAGTTCGCCCCGGTCATCGGCGACCTGACTTTCGCCAGCGTGCTGGCCGACTTCCGCCGTTACCAGCCCGTCTTGCGGCCGCTGGTCCTGGCCGGTCGGCTGATGCACCTGGGGCGCTACGGACCGGATTCGGAGAGCAATCGCATCAGTGAGTTGTTCGTCGGCTATCCCTGGCTGCTGCGTGGCTACGACTCACCTTCGTTCATGTTCGGGGAGTCCGACATCTACGACCGGCTGTTCGGAAGCCGGATGGGTGTCGCGAACCTGGAGTTGCGCTTCCCGCTGGTGGGGGGTACCGGGCTGGTGCGCACGCTGGGCGTGCCGCCCATCGAGGTGGCGGGTTTCTACGACGCCGGCGCGGCCTGGACCGACGGCGACCCGGCGCGTTTCCTGGGCGGCACTCGTGCCCCAGTGACCAGCTTCGGCACCACGCTCCGCATCAACATGTTCGGCTTCGCTGTCGCGGAAATCGCCTACGTGCATCCCAACGACCGGCCCCTCAAGGGCTGGTTCTGGCAGTTCAACCTCACGCCGGGGTTCTAGCAGTCCCGCCCCATCCTGCGGCGGCTCCACAGCATCCAGTCGCCGCTCCTCTGACCCACCGCCGCAGAGACCCAGGCTCACCCCGCCTCACCCCGGCACCCCACGGCTCGCCCCGACCACCCGGCCCGAAGGCCGCCTAAAGCCGCCCCGGCAACCCGCCGAAACCTCTGTCGCAGGGTGCGTTGGCCCCGCTTCCGCGCCCGCTAGACATCGGCTCGTCACTCGGGGATCAACCCGCATGTCCCGATACAACCTCCGTGACGTCTCGGAACGGCTTACGCATTCACACAACATCGAGTCGGTGATCTCGGAGTTCCTGCGAACGCTCGAGAAGGTGCGCTCCGACTGGCGACCGTCGCTGGCATTCTACGAGGTGAGCCAGGACGCCCTGGTGGACGTGTACGAGCTCGACGACGCGCGGCTGGTGCGACGCAACATCGTGGTCCCGGTCGATCAGCTTCCACATCGTCTGGTGCGACGCATCTTCCAGACCCGCACGCCCGTGGCCGAGAACGAGCGCATGACCGTGTACTCGTCCCCGGATCACTCGTCGGTCTATGAGGCCGACGAGCGCGACGCGTCTCAGCTCTTGCCGCTGTCGGTGCTGACCGAGTGGCTGTCCTGCGTCTGCATACCGCTCGGCCATCAGGACGATCTGATCGCGATGCTGGTGATCACCAGCGCCAAGAAGGCCGCATTCGCGGGCAAGGCGCTCGGCGAGATCGTGCCCATCAAGAGCGTGGCGACGGTGGCGCTTGCGCAACACCTCTACCGGCCTCCGCGCACGTTGGCCCCCGAAGCGCCCGAGGCAGCGGCCATTCCGCCCCCGACGCCCCCCGCGCCCGCGACACCGGTGGCGCCGGCGCGGGAAGTCTCTGCCGAGTCGGCCGAGATGCAAAAGGAAATGGAGCAGATGTCGGCCAATTCCGCGCGGCTGGGCGAGGAGAACCGCGATCGCACCGCGCAGATCGAAGCGCTGATGCGGCAGATCGAGCAGCTCGATCGCAACTCGAACACGTACAAGGACGAGCTCGAGAACGTCAAGG
>DASRIN010000412.1:0-11945 GCA_035649975.1 Gemmatimonadales bacterium | reverse complement strand
GATGGCGCCCGGGTGCAGCTCGCGGAGCCGACGAGTGAATCCCGGGGCATCGGCCACCGCATCGATCTTGTTGAAGACGAGAATGACCGGTCGGTCCGCGAGGCCCAGCTCCGCGAGGACCTTCTCCACCACCCGAAGCTGTCCCTCCCAGTCGTGGTGGCTGGCATCGACGACATGTAACAGGACGTCTGCCGCGCGGGCCTCTTCCAGTGTGGCGCGAAAGCTCGCGACCAGATGGTGTGGCAGCTTCCGAATAAACCCGACGGTGTCGGTCACTCGGGCGCGCTGGCCTTCTCCGAGGTCCACCTCGCGGGTGAGGGTGTCCAAGGTGGCAAACAGCCGGTCCTCCACCACGATCTCGTGTTGACCCGAGAGGCTCCGGAGGATGCTGGACTTCCCTGCATTGGTGTAGCCGACCAGCGCCACGCTCAACATCGGATCCCGGCCGGCGCGGAGGTTTTCCCGGTGCTTCTCGACGTCTTTCAGCTTGGCCTTGAGACCTTGAATCTTGCGGCGGATGATCCGGCGGTCGGTCTCGAGCTGGGTCTCGCCCGGTCCCCGAAGACCGATGCCGCCGCGGATACGGGAGAGGTGGGTCCACATCCGGGTCAGCCGGGGCAGAAGGTACTCGAGCTGGGCCAGCTCGACCTGGAGCTTGGCCTCGTGGCTTCGTGCTCGAGTGGAAAAGATGTCCAGGATGACCTCGGCCCGATCCATGACCCGGACCTTGAGCTCGCGCTCGAGGTTGGCACCTTGAACCGGGGACAGCTCCTCGTCGAAGATGACGAGCGAAGCATCCGAGGCGGCGACTTCTCCCGCTACCTCCCCGACTTTGCCTTCTCCGATGAGCGTTGTGGGGCTAGGGGCGACGATGTGCTGTGAGATACGGCCCACGACCTCAGCACCGGCGGTATCGACCAGGCGAGTCAGCTCCTCCAGATGTTCGGTCACGTGCCGGGAGTCGGGCGAACCTTTGCGCGGAGCCGCGACGAGTACAACCCGCTCGACCGGGTCACGAACTGGAATCAGTGTTCGGATAGGTTTGCCTTTCGAGTCATGTGGAACCCGCAGTCGGAGCGGCCGGACTGCCTCCTGGGCGAGTCAGCGGCGCTCGGCCTTCGTGGCTGAAGGAGACGACTTTGCGAAAACCGCCCGGAATCTTGAGCGTTGCCTCTCCCTTCATCGTGTAGGGGAGATCTCCATACCCAAGGGCGGCCCAAATGGCTCGGCCCACCCCTAACCACCCGAAGCGGAGAGGCAAAGTGAGGGTGGTCTCGCCATTTTGCGTGATCGTAAAATCGTCGTCGTAGGTGATATCACCGAGGTGGGCGTCTTCGACTTCGAAGCCGACCTGCAGTTTGTCAGCGTGGAGGGTAAAGTCATTTGGGTTCTGAACTGTCACCACCAGATCAAGGTTGCCGCCAGCCAGCCCCACTCCTCGAACAATAGCATGGTCAACCCGCAACTCCGGCTCCCGGAAGTTGTCCCCCAGCCCACTGCAGGATGCCAGGGTGAGCACCAGAATGCTCATGGTTACCACAGCTCTCAAATGCCGGCCTCCTCCCTCAGCCTCGCGTCCGGCGAACTGGCGTGCTCCGTGGACGATGGGAATACCTGCCCTGCAGGGTCCGTGCCCGGCATCACAAACCCTCCCCGCTCCCACCGCTTTCCCCCCGGTCTGGCTGTTGCTCCCCGCCTTTGAGCTTCGCCCACCACTCCATCCGCTCGGCGATCTTCTTCTCGTAGCCGAACGAGCCCGGGACATACAGCAGCGCATCCCGCAGTTGCTGCGGCAGGTACTCCTGCGGGAGGTACGCGTCCGGTGAGTTGTGGGCGTACTGGTATCCCTTGTTGTACCCCAGCTCCTTCATCAACGGAGTGGGCGCGTTGCGTATGTGCAGCGGCACCGGCGCTGCGGGTGTTTCCCGGGCCGCATCCATGGCAGCCCCCAACGCTACTTTGGCGCTGTTCGATTTTGGCGCCGTGGCGAGATAAATCGTCATCTCGGCCAGTGGGAGATAGCCTTCGGGCGGACCCAGCATGTGAAAGGCATCCCGGGCCGCCACCGCCATGATCAATGCATTGGGATCGGCGAGGCCGATGTCTTCGGCGGCCATGGCGATGGCTCGGCGAAAGAGGATCATGGGGTCCTCCCCTCCATCCAACATCCGGGCCATCCAGTACAGTGCTCCTTGCGGGTCACTGCCTCTCAGCGATTTGTGGTAGGCGGAGAGGAGATTGAAGTGCTCCTCACCCGCCTTATCATAGCGGGCAAACCGCTTCTGCATCGCCTCCCGCGCCACCTCGGCCGTCACCCGGCCGCGGGCTCCGACGTGCGCGGCTGCCGCCTCCAGCACTGTGAGGGCTCGGCGGGCGTCGCCATCTGCCTCGACCGCGATGAGCTCCAGGGCGTCCTGGTCCAGAGTCAACTCGAGATCGCCAAGTCCCCGTTCCCGGTCCTCCAAGGCCCGGTGGACCAGCGTTTCGATGTCGCTCGCACTGAGTGGCTGGAGTACGAATACCCGAGTGCGGGAGAGCAATGCCCCGATCACCTCGAAACTGGGATTCTCGGTCGTGGCGCCGATCAGGGTGATCGTTCCGTCTTCCGCCGGAGGCAGCAGGCTGTCCTGCTGCGCCTTGTTCAGACGGTGAATTTCATCGATGAAGAGGATGGTCTGCTGGCCGCCACTCTCGAGGCGCGCTCGCGCCTCCGCCAGGATCTCGCGAATCCGGGGCACGCCCTCGGTTACGGCGCTGAACGGAACGAAGACCCGCTCGGTCTGGCTGGCAACGAGGTGGGCCAGGGTGGTCTTCCCTGAGCCAGGGGGGCCCCAGAAGATCATCGATCCCGGGGTGCCGCGCTCGATCGCATCTCGCAGGGGCTTGCCGGGGCCGAGCAGGTGGTCCTGCCCCACGAACTCGTCCAGCGTGGCCGGGCGCATGCGCGCCGCTAACGGCCGGGTCTCCCGGCTACCGGTGAACAGGGAATCCTGACGAATAGCGTTGCGTTTGCGGGGCACTGTCTCCCTCCTGGATCACAATCACACCAGCCCTGCCAGCCATCGCTCTGTCACGAAGTATCCCATCCCCCCCCCGAAGAACGCCAATGTGGTGTGCCAGCCCCGCTTGGCCTGGAACTCCGGGACCAGATTGGATGCCGCGACGTAGAGCGTCACCCCCGCGGAGAGCGCCAGCCCATGGCTGGCCAGGATCATGATCTGCTCGGTCAAGAGTACTCCCAGCAGGGTAGCACAACCCAGGACCGCCGCGCCGCCGATGGCGCTCCGGCGACTCCGCCCCCCCGCGACCAGCACGCTGGCGATGGTGACGCCTTCGGGAAGCTTGTGCAGGAGCACCGCGAGGAACAGAAGCAGTCCGAGCCGGTCCGACACCAGAAAGCCGCTTGCGATCGCCACGCCATCGAAGAAGGTGTGCAGAGTGAGGCCGAGCAGCGCGGACACGCCGGCGGAGGCGCTCACCCGGTGGGTCTCTTCACCGAAGTGAAAGTGGGACGTGAAGACGTGCTGGGCCAGGTGCACCGCAAAATACCCCAGCAAGACCCAGAGCACCGCGTCGGGCGAAGTACTGACAACTTGGGGCATGACCCCGAGCAGAGTCACAGCCAGCATGAAGCCGGCGCCGAATGCCAGGCAGCCATCGATGAAGCGAAGTCCCCGTTCCAAATGCCTGACTACCGCCAGAGCGCCGGCCACGTTTCCCAGCGCCGCTGCGAGGGCGAAGCCAAGTGGACTCACCGAATCTCCCGCGCGACGGCCAGGAGGCGTTCCCGGGTGTTGAGCGATGGCTCCTGAAGCACTCGATCGAGCAGAGTGGCCAGGATCCGTCCGATCTCGGGACCGCTCGCCCCCAAGCTCTGCAAATCGGAGCCGCTGATGGCCAGGTCCGATCGGTTCAGTGGATCACCCCGCCGCCGGATTTGCTGAACGGTTTCGAGCCACGGCGGCTGCTTATTCCGGCGCAGGGCCCACAGTGCGGCAAGATCATCAGTGGCGTAGCCGGTAGCCGACAACCACCGACGAACCGACGGGTCGTCCCGCCCGGCCGGCTCTTCCGGTCCTGTTTCCATGGCCTCCGCCCGATCGATCTCGGCGTTGGAGGCGCGGAGGCGACGCAGCACTGCGGTTGGCCGGGAGGTGAGCAGCGCGGTCAGGAGAATCGGGTCCCTGACCTGGGCCGGCGGCTCCACAATCTGGCCCCGGGACAACGGGCCAGTTACCAGCTCCGGTATCCAGAGCTGAGCCGCGCCGACCTCGATCCACAGGGAGGCGAACTGCGTGATGGCGCGGGCGGTCGCGAGCCCCTTGAACCACTCGTCCCGTACCCGTTCAGCCGAAAGCTGAGCCAGCCCCGGGGCAGCCGCGCGGGCTGCCGCCCAGGTGGGCGGTGCAATGGAGAAGTCGAAGCGGGCTGCAAAGCGAAGGCCGCGGAGGATGCGAAGGTAGTCCTCGGCGAACCGCTGGCCAGGATCACCCACGGCCCGTATCAGGCGATCCTGAATGTCCCTCTGGCCACCGAAGGGATCCCGCCACTCGTGGCGCAGCGGATGATAGGCGATTGCATTGATGGTAAAGTCCCGGCGGGCGAGGTCGTCCTCCAGGGACACCCCGTATTCGACAACGGCGTGCCGGCCGTCGGTTGCCACATCGCGCCGGAAGGTGGTGACTTCGTGAAGCGCTCGGTCCCGATCCAGCACTCCTATGGTTCCATACTTGATTCCCACTGCTACGGTACGGCGAAACAGGCGCTGCACCTGTTCCGGTGTCGCCGACGTGGCAATATCGAAATCCGACTGAGGATGGCCCAGGAGGATGTCGCGCAGGCTGCCGCCGACACACCATGCTTCATGGCCCGCGTCCTCCAGGACCCGCGCGACATTGAGGATCGACTCCGGGATTTCGAGAGCCGCGGGGAAGGTCACCTAGGATCCGTACGGCTGGCCGGCAGAAAGAGAAATCATGAGTTCCATCCGTGCCTGAGATGGAGTCCGGGGCCCTGCCGGCAACACCCCCATCGCCACGAGCTGGCTGCCACCGCCCTCGAAGGCGTAAAGGGGAGTGACCTCGCCGAAAGGGCACCGACTGGCCAGCACCACCGGTTTCCCCTCGGCGAGCCACCGGCCGATGGCCGGAACGGCACCGGGCGGCACATTCCCGCTGCCAAAGCCCACAACGACAACCCCGTCATGGCCCGTGCGCGCGAGATCCAGAACCGCACCATCATCTCCTACGACCAATGAAATCAGAGCTACCCGGGCAGAGAGCCCGGGCACAGCAGTGGACTCGATGCTTCGCCGCTCGACACCCTCCGCGGCCGACTCCGACTGATATGTGACCCTTCCCCGATCCACTCGACCAATCGGTCCACCGTGCGGGGCTGCAAACGCCTCGATGTCGGTGGCATGGATTTTCACCGCGCTCCGGCCGGCAAATACCTTCCCATTGAAGACCACCATCACTCCCTGGCCCGAACTGTGCCCATCGGCAGCCACTGCGGAAGCATCTAACAGATTGCGGGGACCGTCCCACCCGGCGTCGCTCGAGGTTCGCATGGCCCCGGTGAGGGCCACCGGCACCGATCGTGGAAGCGTGCGGTCGAGGAGATAGGCGGTCTCCTCCAAGATGTCGGTTCCATGGGTAACCACGATGCCGCGCACCTCTCCCGATTCCGCAATGGATTTGACTCGCTCCCGCAGCTGCCACAGACGATCGGGTCCGAAGTGGCAGGCCGGAAGCATCGCCCAGTTCTCGACCCGATAAGGACTGATCTTCTCCAAGCCATCGGTGAACCCAATCAGTGCCTCTCCGGCATGCGCCGGCACGTTGCCACCAGCGGACTGGCTGCGCTGCATGGAGATTGTGCCACCGGTGAAGAGAAGGTGGATTGGTTCCCGTTTCACCCGCACAGCACACTCCCGCCGTTCACATTGAGCACCTCGCCCGTGATGTGCCGCGACAGGGTACTGCAGAGGAAGAGGATGGGTCCGGCCACATCCTCGGCAGTTGCAATCCGTCGAAGGGGAATGGACCGCTCGATCTGTGATCGTTTGTTCTGGGTAAAGGCGGGCGAGCTCATCTCGGTGTCCACCCAGCCGGGAGCGACGCAGTTGACGATCACGTCCGGGGCATACTCGACGGCGAGCGACTTGGTCAGGGCGATAAGCGCGCCCTTGGTGGCGGCGTAGTCCGCGTGGTATGCCTCCCCTCGCTGTCCCGCGGTGCTGGACACGATGACCACCCGACCTCCCGGACGCATTACTCCCAGGACTGCGCGGGCCGTGAGAAACACGGAATCGAGGTTGGCGGCCACGGTGCGGCGCCAGCGCGCCAGCGGCAGCTCGGCCAGAGCGATTTCCTCCGCCGGCCACACCCCTGCGTTGGCCACGAAGATGTCCAGGCCGCCGAACTCACGCTTTACACCGGCAACCAGCCGGTCTACTACCTCAGGGTCGGCCAGATCACCACCACCGACAAACGCTCGCCGGCCCAGCCGCTGCACTTCGCGGGCGGTGCTTTCTGCTTCATCCGCACGGGTATGGAAGGTCAACGCCACATCGGCGCCCGATTGGGCCAGGAGCAGCGCCGCCGCCCGGCCGATGCCGCGGCTGCCGCCGGTGACCAGCGCTGTCTGGCCGGTAAGATCGATCATGCCCGCAGCAGTTCCCGCTCGACCGACTCGACGATCAGGTGCTCCAGCGCCAGGTGAATGAGCTGGATCATGCCGGTCTCAGCGGACGGGACGATCACCGCAGTGTCAACCATTGCGGCGAGAGACCCACCATCCTTACCCAAAAAAGCGACCACCGGCACCTCCATCCTTCGTGCCATTCGAGCAGCAGCGAGCAGATTGGCACTTCGTCCACTGGTACTGTGCAGCACCAAAAGATCCTCCCGGTGGCAGAGCGCTTCCACCTGCCGCGCAAAGATCTCCTCAAAGCCCATGTCATTGCCGGCGGCAGTCAGGATCGAGGTATCCGTGGTCAGGGCGACAGCAGCGAGTGCTCGGCGGTTGCTCGAGTATCGCACCACATATTCCGCGGCGAGGTGTTGGGCATCGGCCGCGCTGCCGCCGTTACCGCAGAAGTAGAGTGTGCCTCCTGCCCGAAGCACCCTGGCATAGCGCGATGAGAGGTCGGCCACGCTGGTGCTCAGGGAACGGGACGCCAGCGCCGTCTGGGCCAGAGCCTCGAGCCCCGCCTCGATGTGGTGCTGGCTCACCGGCTGCCCTCCAGGAAATCCTTGATTCGCCGCATCCAGCTTTGCCGGATTCGGATCGGCGGCACTGGTGTCAGTGGTTGGTCGCTGAGAATGGCCGCAGGGTTTCGCACGGCGAGCAGCTCCACTTGTTCGGATCCATCCTGCGCTCGAAGGAAGTCGGCACCGGTGGCGACCGACCTGTCGTCGCCGTGATTGTCTCCCGCCAGGATGTCGGCCAGGCCTTCACCCACCAATTGGCGGGCACGCTGTCCTCGCGCTTGCCCGGTGAGCAGCGTGGTCGAATCAACCTGCATCCGGGCCCCGAGAGCCTTCCAATGACGAACCCCCTCGACCGAGCAGCAGCTGTACCGCTCCGGATGAGCCAGAATCGGGAGCAACCCGAGCTCGAGCACCTGCGAAAGCGCCGTGGTCGCGATGTCGAACGGCACCAGGCGGGGAAACTCCACCAGGATGTAGCGGGTGCCGTTGAGAGTGAGATTCCGGGCCAACACCACCGGCCGGGTCAGGGGCCGATCAAGCATGACCTCGGCGCCGCGATGGAGGCGCGGCGCGGGGGGAGCGGCCTGACGCAGCGCAGTGAAGGCCTGATCGTGCGTCGGCGGGGGGCCGGCTTCGGCACGGCTGGACTTCATATGGGGCGTGAGGCACACATCAGTGATGCCCTGCCCCGCCATGCTGCCGAGAACCTTTACCGACTGCTCCACGGTGCGCGACCCATCATCGACGCCGGGCAGCAGATGAGAGTGCAGGTCGATCACAAGTCCGGCATCCGGGTCCGCAGTACCGAGATGGCATACTCCTCCAGGTCAGCCGGAGCTGCGTCTGCCTGGGCCAATAGTGCCAGGGTGATCAGCGCATCGGCAGCGAGGAGATCCAGTGCGACTGAGCGGTCGCCAGGATGGGAGAGAACCCGAGCCAGCGCGGTGTGCGCCGCAGCCGTCAGAGTACCGGTGACGGGCTCGCCCCCGGCGAGGCTGGCGTAGTGTCGCACTCGGGACCGCAGCGCGGTTGGGGCCTGACTGGTGTGCCGGTCCAGCCAGGCGTCGATCACGCTCAGGCGCCGCGCGCTTCGGCCACCTGGCCATCGGCGAGCCAGGTCGCCACCAGCTCCGGGGTTGCCGCTCGCGCGGCCGGCAGCCGTCCCGGGTCTCCCGCACCAGCCGACGCAAAGTGCGGTCGGCCGCCGCCCCGGCCACCACTCAGCGCTGCAATCCGGTTGACCAGATCCCCGGCTTTCCGGCCGGCACTCACCAGATCGTCGGTAAGGGTGACGTGGATCGACCCGCGACCTGCCGAGCTAAACAGCACGAGGACTGCATTCCTTCTCCCCTCCCGGAACGCGTCGGCGATACGTCCCAACTCCGCCCGATCCTCGGACGAGGTTTCGGCCACCGTGAGCTCGATGTCTCCGACCCGCAAAACGCTTCCCTGCGGAGCCGCACCGCCGCCGCTCCGGAGCGCCTCCGCCAGGCGGGCCTCGAGCCGCTGCCGCTCCTCCAGTAGCTGCTCCACCCGGCGGAGTACGTTCTCCGGCTGGGCCTTGAGCGTTTCGGCAATGGTCGACAGTCGCTGCTCCAGCTCTCGCACTGCCCGGAGCGCGCCGGACCCGGTTACCGCCTCGATCCGGCGTACTCCCGCCGCGACGCCTGACTGACCGGAGAAGCGGAAAGTGCCGATCTGACCCGTAGTGCGAACGTGGGTACCGCCGCAGAGCTCGATCGACGGGCCCATCTGGACCACCCGAACCACGTCGCCATACTTCTCGGCGAAGAAGGCCATGGCACCGAGCGCTCGTGCGTCGGCCAAGGGCATCTCCCGGGTAGTCACCGGCTCGTTGGCGAGCAGGAGCTCATTCACCTCGGATTCAATGGCGCTCAGCGCTGCAGGGTCAATCGGGCCGTGGTGGGAGAAGTCGAAACGCAGCCGCTCGGGCTCGACCAGCGAGCCCTGCTGGCGGACGTGGCCGCCGAGCCGCTTCCGCAGCACGTAGTGAACCAGGTGGGTGGCGCTGTGGTTGCGCTCGATGTTCTGACGACGGGGCGCATCCACAGCGGCGTGCAGCGAGGTTGGCTCGAACTCCTGGGAGAAGCTCCCCCCGACTACGGTGCCCCGCTCATCCTTGCGAACGTTATCGATGGCCAGGTCCCAACCCTCTCCGGCAAGTCTGCCGGTATCGCTCACCTGCCCACCTGACTCCACGTAGAAGGGGTTTTCCCGCAGGACCAGCTCGACCTGAGGTCCTTCCTGGCGGAAAGCAAGGACGTCGGTGTCGGCCTCGGTTCGCTGATATCCCACGAATTTCTGCTTGCCCCGCTTGAGCGGGCGCCACTTACCGGGCTTCCGGACGTGGACGGCCGGCCCCTTGCCCTCGACCCTGGTCAGCCCAGCTCCGGGAGTAACCCGCGCGTCCCGGGAGCGCTTCCTTTGCTGTTCCAGCGCGCCCTCGAAACCGGTCAAATCGACGTCCACTTTCCGTTCGCCCGCGATGATCTGCGTTAGGTCGATGGGGAAGCCGAAGGTGTCATACAGCTTGAACGCATCGGCACCGGAGATGGTCCTGCTACCGGTGCTGAAGATTTCTTCCAGCCGCTTGAGGCCACCCTCAATGGTCTCCAGGAAGCGCTGCTCCTCAGTCTCGGTGACGTCATGAATGAAGTCGCGCTTGGCGACCAGCTCCGGGTACACGTCGCCCATTTCGTGAACCACGATGGGCGTTAGTTGAGCCAGGGTCGGCTCCCGGCGACCCAGCAACCAGGCATGGCGCACTGCACGGCGGAGAATCCGGCGCAACACGTAACCCCGGCCCTCATTGCTGGGGTAGACTCCATCGGCTAGCAGAAAGCTCACTGCCCGGGCGTGGTCTGCGAGGACGCGATAGGACACCCGCTCCTCGGACCTCCGGTCATAGGGACGGCCCACCAGCTCTCCCACCCGGTCGATCAGCGGGAGGAAGATGTCGGTATGGAAGTTGTCGTCCTCGCCCTGCATCACAGCCGCGATGCGCTCCAGCCCGGCTCCGGTATCGACCGAGGGCTTGGGCAGCGGGGTGAGCGTCCCATCGGCGGAGCGGTCGTACTGCATGAAGACCAGGTTCCAGATCTCGAGAAACCGGCCCTCCTCGGCGAGACGCTCGAACTCTTCTTGCGGAATCACCTCGTCAGTCGGTCGGTCGGCCAGATCCACAAAGATCTCGCTGCACGGCCCGCAGGGCCCGGTCTCCCCCATCTGCCAGAAGTTGTCCTTGTCTCCGAGGCCGTAGATCCGGTGGTCCGGGATCCCGGTCACTTCCCGCCAGAGGGCGCGAGCCTCCTTATCCTCATAGTGAACGCTGACTCGGAGCCTTTCGGGGGCAATGCCGAGATACGACGGACTGGTTACGAACTCCCAGGCGAAGGCGATTGCCTGCCGCTTGAAGTAGTCGCCGAAGGAGAAGTTCCCCAGCATCTCGAAGAAGGTGTGGTGCCGCTGGGTGTGTCCTACCTGCTCCAAATCGTTATGCTTGCCGCCGGCGCGAACGCACTTCTGGCAGGTGGTGGCGCGGACATAATCCCGCTGCTCCTGGCCCAGAAACACCCCCTTGAACTGGACCATGCCGGCATTGGTAAAGAGGAGGGTGGGGTCGTCGGCGGGCACCAATGACGAAGAAGGCACCTCACGGTGCCCCTTGGAAACGAAGTAGTCGAGAAACCGACGCCGGATTGTGCGGGAGTCCATCTGGAAAATATAGGAGGGGTGGGAATCAGTCGCGAGCCGTGAGGGCCAGCTGCCAGTCGCCAGCGGGAGCTACACGACGCGGTCCACCAGGTCCAGAACCTCCCTTCCAGTGAAGCCGCGCCGAGCCAGGAACGCGAGCAGCCGACGGCGCTTGGTATTGCGAGGCAGAGTGCCAAGCTGGGCCGCCCGTTTCTGGGCCAGCGCGAGGGGCACGGTCGCCCGATCACTCCCCTCGGGCCAGTGCGCCGCCAGCGCCCGGTCGATCACGGAGCGCTCGACCCCCATGGCCAGAAGATCCCGGGAAAGTCGGGAAGGGCCACGGCCCCGGCTGGCGCGGGTCTCGACATAACCCCGGGCAAAAGCAGCATCGTCGAGAAGGCCCAGATCGGCGGCCCGGGTGAGCGCCGCCTCGACCGCGGACCGGCGATGTCCCTTTCGTTGCAGCCGCCGGCCGAGATCGCTGCGGGCATAGGCGCGGACCTCGAGGGATCGGAGCACGGTGCGGAAGGCGGCCTCGATGTCGGCTGCGGTACTCAGCCGGTCCTGGAGGTCGGGATCGAGCTCCCGGCCAACGGCGAGACCCTCGCGAGCGGCCAGCTCTCTCGGGATGGCGCCGAAGCGCATCCCGTCGACCTCCAACCGAACTGCCTCCGGTCGGCGAGGGTCGGGATCGAGCGCCGTGATGCGCGGGGCGGCGGCCACCGAATTACAGATCGGTGTCGTCGGCGCCGGCCCCCACCGCGACGGGAGCGCGCATCCCGAGCAGCTCCTTGACCTTTCCCTCCACCTCGGTCAGCAGCACCGGATTGTCCCGGAGGAAGAGCTTGGCATTCTCCCGGCCCTGGCCGATGCGCTGGTCGCCATAGGAGTACCAGGCACCCGACTTCTGAATGATGCCGGCCTCAGACGCCAGATCGACCAGCAGAGAGGTATGACTGATCCCCTCGTCGAACATCACATCGAATTCGGCCTGCCGGAACGGCGGCGCCACCTTGT
>DASRIN010000411.1:0-2580 GCA_035649975.1 Gemmatimonadales bacterium | reverse complement strand
CCTGGTGCTGTCGGTGCTGACCTCTGCTCGGAGGCCGGTGGCGGCGTCCGACCGGAAGGCGATGGCGCTGCTCGGGGTGCTCTGGATGGCGTTCCCGCTCAGCATGTTCCCCTTCGCCGAGCAACGGGTCTCCTCGGCCATCACCGGCATGCTGAACGCAGCGGTCCCTCTCTTCGCTGCCATCGTCGCGTCGGTGCTTGCCCGGCGCCTCCCCTCTCGCGGTGTCGCGATCGGGTTGGCGGTCGGCTTGACCGGGGCGGTGCTCATGGCATGGCCGACCATTCATCAGGGGCGGAGCAGTGCCGATGGAGTTCTCCTGATTCTGGCGGCGCTGGTCTCCTACGGCTTTGCGATTAACCTGGCCCTTCCGCTCCAGCGGCGGAACGGTGCGCTGCCGGTGATCTGGCGGGCCCAGGCCGCAGCGCTGGTACTGACGGCGCCGTTCGGAATTCGTGATTTGCTCCACGCCCACTGGGAGACCGGTCCGGTGCTGGCGCTGCTGGCGCTGGGAAGTCTGGGGACGGGGCTGGCCTACGTGCTGATCACCATGGCCGCGGGCCGGGTCGGCTCCACTCGCGCTTCGGCCACCGCGTTTCTCATTCCGCCGGTCGCGCTAGTGCTCGGCGTTCTCGTGCGACACGAGCACGTGGCGGCGCTTTCGGTGCTCGGAGCCGCGGTCTGTGTAGCTGGTGCCTGGCTCATGAACCGGCGCCGTTCGCGCGAAGTGCCAGGTGCGCCCGGGACCCATCTCCAGCTCGGCAAGCGGGAATAGATTACTGACCATGTTCCTGCGCCACGAAGGCTTCCGCCGCCTCTGCAGCGCCCGCGACGCGCTGAAAGACTATTACGACCCGCCATCCATCGCCGAGCTGGCGCGGGAGGTCGGGATATCCCCCTACCATTTCATCCGCCAGTTCGAAGCCGTCTTCGGAATCACACCGCACCAGTACCGCATTCGGGTGCGGCTGGACCGCGCCCGGACGCTGCTCGCGACCGGGTATTCGGTGACCCGCGTCTGCATGGAAGTGGGCTTCACCAGCCTGGGCAGCTTCAGCGCCCTCTTCTCCCGACGCGGCGGGGAACCTCCATCCAACTACCGGCGCCGGGTGCTTCGTCTCCCTCCGGACCGGCGCGATCTCCACCTCACACCGGGGTGCCTGAGCCTGCTCGGCCACCTCCCGGCGGCGACCCGCCACGAGGTTGGTCGCAATTTTGAAGAAGCGGGCGACCGGCCGCGGGTGTAGTCTAGTGCGTCCCCGATTCATCCCAACCACTAGCAGGATCACATGCCATGCGCATCAAGCTCACCAGCCTTATCGTGGACGACCAAGACAGGGCCCTCCGCTTTTATACCGAAGTCCTGGGGTTCAGGAAGAAGCATGACATTCCGGTGGGCGAGTTCCGCTGGATCACGGTCACCTCGCCGGAAGGGCGCGATGACTTGGAGTTAGTCCTGGAACCAAACGCTAATCCTGCAGGCAAGGCCTTCCAGGAGGCGATGTTCTCCCAGGGGATTCCGCTCGCCGCGTTCGAGGTGGCCGACATCGCCCGGGAGTACGCCCGGCTGGACGCGGCGGGAGTAGCTTTCACCCGCAAGCCGACCCCAACCGGGCCCGTTGTCCTGGCGGTCATGGCCGATACCTGCGGGAATCTGATTCAGCTGTACCAGCCGACGGAGTGAGGCAGCAGAGCACGTCGGTGTGGGTCAAAGGAAGGAGCATGGCCGAAGATTCTCTTCCCGAGCTGGTCGCCCGCCTCCGGTCTGAGCTCAGCCAGCCACACGATCTTGATGAGCCCAGCCGGCGGGCGCTCCACGACCTGGCGCAGGAGCTGGAAGCGGCGGTCCACCGGCCCTCCGAGGCGACGCCACACACCGTGCTCGCCCTGCGAGAACGTTTGGCGGACCGGGTGCGTGAGCTGGAAGCCTCACACCCGAAGGTCGCCGCCACGTTGGGGAACATCATCGATACGCTGGCGTTCTACGGGCTATAGTGCAGACGCCCTCGGGCTCAACGGCTCGGCGGCACCGGCACAAGGTCTGTTTCGGCGCTTCGCTTCGCTCGGGAGGCCTCGCAATGGCTCAGCCGCTCATACACGATCTCGAAAAGACCAGAGACGAGACGCTCGAGTACTACTCGCTCAAGCCGCGCGACCTCGAGCGTCGCTACGGGCCCGATAAGTGGACGGTCCGCTACATCCTCCACCACCTGTCCGACAGCGAGACGGTGCTCTTCGACCGCATTCGCCGGGTGCTGAGCGAGCCACGCCAGGTGATCTGGGTCTACGACCAGGATGCTTGGGCCAAGGGCCTCGACTACTCCCGGGTGCCGCTCGACATCTCCCGGCGGATCTACGAGGCGGTGCGGAGCGCCATCATCTATCACGCCGCCCTGCACTACGAATCCAAGGGCCAGCTGGAGTTCGTGCACAGCGTCACCGGCGTGCGGACGCTGAAGGACGAGTTCGACAAAGTGGCGTCCCACAACGAGCACCATCTGGAGCAGATCAGGCTCGCGCTCAAAAGCAAGCGCTAGAGGCCGCCTTGCTCGGAGGGCCTCGCAATGACTCGCGACTAGCGAC
>DASRIN010000410.1:0-2073 GCA_035649975.1 Gemmatimonadales bacterium | reverse complement strand
CGAGCAACGGAGCAACTGACGCAGCATCTCTGCGCACTCGGATTCGTCATCGTTTCAGGACTGGCGGAGGGCATCGACACCGCCGCCCACCGCGCGACGCTGGCCGCCGGCGGCGCGACCGTAGCCGTCCTGGGCAACGGCATCAACATCGACTTCCCTGCCTCCAACCGGGAGCTTCGCCAGCACATCGTTAACGCGGGCGGCGCAGTGGTGACTGAGTATTTCCCGCCGCAAACCTATAGCCGCCAGACCTTTGTGCAACGCAACCGCATTATTGCCGGCCTGTCATCGGCACTCTTCCCTGTCGAAAGCCGGGCCGCCAGCGGGACGGCTCACACCGTCCGATTCGCTCAGGAGTATGGACGCCCGGTGTTCGCCGTGGACAGTTCGGCCGCACCGATCCAGCACAACGAGATCTGGGCCGTCCTAACCCGGCGCGGCGCCCCCTGCGTAGATGTCGGTCAGGCGGCGGCTCGGGAGACCCTGGCGGCACTGTTGGCGCCATTCGCAGCCGACGCGCGACCGGCGGACCCCGAGGCTGTACTGGTGACACGTTACGCGAGCGTTCTCAAGGCTTTCCGTGATACACTTACCCTCCACGCGCCGGACGATCAGGCGTTGGAATGGCTGACTGCCCAGATTCGGCGACTCGCCCAGGACGCGAGACCCAGCGATGGCAGTTGAGGCGGTTCTTTTCGACCAGAGCACACTTCTCTCTCCGAAGGACCATACCGTCTGGCCCGGCGTCCTGGAGATGCTTGCCGACCTGAAGGCCATGGGGCTGCGGTGGGTGGCCACGTCGAATGAACCCAGCTCCACCATCGGACCACGGCTCCAGCGCGCCGGGCTCACTCCTGATGCGCTGATGACGCGATCGGAGACCGGTGACAGGAAGCCAAGCCCGAAGTTTTGCAACCTGGCCGCCCAACAGCTCGGACTCAAGAACAACCAGCTCGTCTACGTCGGTGACGATGACAGAAACGACGCGATCGCGGCCATCGCGGCCCGGGTGCTTTACTTCAACGCGAGGTGGGCGCACCCTGCGGCGCCGCCGTACGGCTTCGATTTGGCGGCCCCGGCAAGCGTACCTGCGTTCCTGCGCCTCTTCCTGCGGCGGCAGCCTCGGTGGCACCTGCAACTGGATG
Source organism: Gemmatimonadales bacterium (assembly GCA_035649975.1). Classification (GTDB taxonomy): domain Bacteria; phylum Gemmatimonadota; class Gemmatimonadetes; order Gemmatimonadales; family GWC2-71-9; genus CAVVWJ01. Next base: position 928 of record DASRIN010000410.1, on the reverse strand, counting down.
AGAAGGACGGCGACGGCAACCCTGTGAGTACCAAGGCGTTGCTGTCGGCGCGCAGGGAATGGAACGCTGAGATTACGAATGCAATCAAGGGGGTGCTAAAGCGCGGCGGACAGAACCGCATCGGTCCGGTGCGCGTGGATGACCTCCTGCTCTTTCATCTCCTGACGACCATTTACCTGGGTGGGCTCCACGAGGACGTTGACTGGTGGACGGTCTATCCCTCCTCCACTGCCGGCAAGGTCAATGACATCCTGGTGCGGTTTTCGGACCAATACTCCAAGCTGTTCAGGGACCGGTTCCTTCCCGATCTGCTGGTCCGCCACACAAATGCGGAGACGTCGCACAAGGTGCGGGCACAGGGGCGCGACCCGGGCTTTATCAATCAGGCCAACACGCTGCATTTGAACCCGGCTCACCGGGGCAACATTAGGAAGAAGCACGTCCTCGTGCTCGACGACTTCACAACGGACGGCTACTCGCTCGAGGCGGCGAGGCTCCTCCTGCTGCGCGGCGGGGCCCGTGCCGTCACTGGCATCGGTATCGGAGCCCACTACTCCTCGCTGAAGATCCAGACCCCAGCCCCCGGCCTCATGTGGGACCCGTGGTCGGCTCGGCAATTCGATGCGAAAGACTTCCGGTCCCGGCGGGTAGACTGCCAAGTTGACCAGCAGGCGCTAAAGGATTTCGAATCGCTGATCGACGAGATGCGCAAGTGGAAATCCGCCCCCAAAGGCCTCACCCCACCTGCGCCATGATCCGCCGGGCGGCCTCCACGTTCTTCTCCGCGTAAAGCTCGGTGACGCTGAGGGTCTTGTGCCCCAGGATGACCTGCGCCGCCTCGACGCCAAACTCCTTGCGGAGCCGCGAGCCGGCGGCATGGCGGAGCTGGTGGGGGTGCCAGCGGTGGTCCCGTCGCCACTGGCGCAAC
>DASRIN010000409.1:0-2105 GCA_035649975.1 Gemmatimonadales bacterium | reverse complement strand
TAGCTCACCGCGATCTCCCGCATGGTGAGCCCGCGGTCGAGCAGCCGGTTCAGGGTGTCGGTGAGGTTGATCAGGATGGAGACGATCGGGAGGCCGAGCGCGGTCAGCACGAAGATCCGTCCCCAGCTCGCGAGGACATAGCGGTCCAGCGTGCTCATCGCCCTCATGCCGACTCTTTCTTCAGGCCCAGGCGGCTGACTGCCGGCCGGCGATGCCGTAGCCGCCGCCACAGGTGGCGGATGCCGTCCAGCACCTCCTGGAAGTCGCCGCCCCGGGTGGAGCCCGTTTCCCGGCGCACCCGGTAAAGCCCGATCAGGCCGAGGATCGTGAGAACGATGTTGGGGGTCCACATGGCCGCCCATGGCGCCACCAGCCCCCTGTCCGCCAGGCTCTCACCGGCGGTCAGCCCGACATAGTGGATGGAGAACACCAGCAGCCCGCCGCCGATCACCAGCCCGATGCCGCCCCTGGGGAACCGGAGGGCCATCACCAGCCCGATGATCACGAAGGACATGCAGGCCGTGCTGATCGCCCACTTCTTGTGGACCTCGACCGCGTAGCGCGCGGCGCGCCGCTGGGCGTCCTGCCCCCGGTCGATCGCGGTCGCGGTCAGCGACCAGTTGGAAAGCGACGGTCCGTGGAGTCTCTGGGGTGAGGTCGGCCGGGGCGCCATTGGGCCGGATGGCCGCCCGGGACGCGGCCGCGCCTGGGCCGGGGTTTTCCCCTGCGCAGGCTTCCGGCCCTGGGTACCCTGGACGGTCCGCCCCTGTGTGGCACTCTGGGCTTCCGCCGTCCTCGGAAGGACGAGCGTCTGCACCCGCTCCATCCAGCCACAGTAAGCCGGCAGTGGCTTCGGACCGGGCAGGGTGTCGTCGGGGAGCGGGGGGAGCGCCAGGAGGGCGCGCAGGTCGTCGCGCAGGAGGTCCCGACGGTCCCGCCGAGCCTCGTCCTCTTCCTGGTCGGCCTCGCGGATCACCGAGAGCATCTCGCAGGTGCTCATCTCCCGATCGCCCCGGATGGACTCGCCGGTGTTCCGCTGGAGCTCGTCGAAGACGTTCTTCACCCGGATGTCGTTCACCCGGAAATACGTCAGCTGGAACCCCGCAGGGTCCGTCGGGCGGTACTGGTGGATGCTCCCATCGAAGAGTCTGAGGCTCAGGTCGGTCTGTCCCTCCGCGTAGGCCATCAACCCGCTGTCGGCGTAAATGATCCGACGGTTGGCGTCTCCACTCATGTCGTAGATGGTGACTTCCCGGAGCCGACCCGTCACGCCGTCGATCCGGTTCGCGCGGAGGAAGTACTGCGAGGGGGGAACCTCGTTGATGACCTGCTCCTGGAGCTCGAAGGTGGGCTTCTTCCGCCCGATGTCGATCAGCAGGCTCCGGAGCCGCGCGTTGCTCCGGGGGAGCACCTGGTCCACGAACACGAAATTGAAGGCCGACATGAACACGCCCCAGGCGAACACCGGGAGCAGGAACTGGTACACGCTGATCCCGCTCGCCCGCATGGCCGTGATCTCGTTGTCGGCGGCCAGGTGGCTGAAGGCGTAGAGCACCGCCAGCAGCACCGCCATCGGCAGGGTCATGGCCACGATGAACGGGATGCTGAGGGCGAACACTTCGGCGATCACCGTCCAGGGCAGGCCCTTGCCCACCAGCGACCCGAATTTCTTCGCGATCTGGCTCAGCAGCATGATGCTGGTGAGCGCCGTGAGCGCGAAGAGGAAGGGGGCCGCCAGCTGGCGGAGGAGGTACGAGCTGAGCAGGCGCACGTCAGCTAACTTAATTACTAGTAAGGGGTTGTTGAAGGTGTGCCGGGCGCTATATTCCGGGCATCCAAGTGCTCCCAAGCCCCCCATCGACTCCATAGAGTGACACGGATTCTGGTCGCCCTGGGCTGGCTGCTCCTGCTGCCCCAGGTCGTCGCCGCGCAGTCGGACACCACCAGGCTTGGGCTCCGCCTCGGTTTCGGTCAACCGGCGCTCCGGCTGCAACAGCCCGCCGTACTCCGGGCTCCCTGGCTGGGAGCGCCGCGGAGCACGCCGGCGCTCCAGCGGGCCGCCTTCGACAGCACGCTGACCGCGGCGCTGGCGGCCGACCGCGCCG
>DASRIN010000408.1:0-4456 GCA_035649975.1 Gemmatimonadales bacterium | reverse complement strand
TAGGCAAGCTGGTCTATCTCCATGGTTTGAAGGTGGGTTTGGTCTCGCAGACCCAGCCTGCGCGCGAGATCCTTCACCGATTCGACCTGGGTAGCAGAGCTATCAAACCCATACACCTCGGCGCCAGCCAGAGCAAAGCCGACTGCCTCCGCACCCACCCCCCACATTAAGATCCGCTTTCCGCTAATCGGGCCCAGAAAGTTGAGCGGAGTTGCGTACATGAACCTCCTCCATCGGAACCTGTGGACCCGATGGTGGCTCGCACCGGTCAAGTAGCAATCAAGCGGGATCTAAGAGTTGCGATCGAATCGGGCCATGACCCGTAAGACTATGAGCAGCAGCAAGGTACCACCGCCGGCCATGATGTAGTGACCCAGGCCGGCGGCAATCCCGACCGCCGCCGTTGCCCAGATGGAGGCAGCAGTGGTGAGACCCAGTACCTCCTCCCGATCCCTGGCGACGAAGATCACTCCGCTGCCCAGGAACCCGATCCCGATGGCAACCGCCTGGATGACGCGGATGGGGTCGGATCGAAGGCCACCCTCCTGCCCCGGGTAGTCTCGGACCGCCAACTCTCCCAGGACGGTGAACAGGGCAGAAGCGACCCCGACGAGCATATGAGTCCGGAGACCGGCAGGCTTGTGGGCTGCCTCACGCTCCCAGCCCAGCAGTGCCGCGAGTACCGCTGCGGCCAAGAGTCGGACCAGCAGCTTCAGCTCGAGCGCTGGATCTCCTGTCAACATGATGGGTCTGAACTAGGCGGCGTTGGACGACCAGTGGGTGGAGCGGCAGTGCCCACAGGTGACCGGGGTTACGCTCTCTCGAGCGGACTCGGGGGTGGGATAGGTCACGGTAAAACTGAACCCACAATTCAGGCAGCGGAGCGTTATGGTCACCGGCTCTCCAGGAAATACGCCCCCTAGAATGGCGCCGGGCGGAATCCGCTGCCGTGTTGGCCAGCACATCGCGGAACACCGGCTTCTCACACTTCTCAGGAGGCGATTTTAGCCACATATCTTATCTGGTACCCGCAGCACCGAACGAACGTGCGGAGAATATGGGACTGATCTCCTGTCAGACATTGGGTCCGGTTGGAGTCAGCGTGGATGGCGCACCGGCTCCTCCCGAGCTCCTGTGGCGTAAGCATCTGGGGCTCCTGGTTTACCTGGCGCGCTCGCCCCGGGGGCGTACTCGGGAGCACCTGATCGGACTGTTGTGGGCGGAAAAGCCTGAGGCGGCCGCACGGCACTCGCTGAATGAAGCGATCCGGGTGCTTCGGCGTTATCTGGGTGACGGCAATGTGGACACCAGTGGGGGACAGGTTCGCTTGAATCCGGGCTCGGTGCGCCTCGACGTCGAGCGACTGGAGCAGTTCGCATCCGCTGGAGAATGGGAGGCGGCGGCCAGGCTGGTCGCAGGGGAATTCCTGGAAGGCTTCTCGATCGCCGGCGCATCCGAATTCGAGAACTGGCTTGCCAGCGAACGGTCGGCGGTCCGGCTCCGGTCGATCGAAGTGCTGACCCGCTTTGCCGATGAGTTGCTGCGCGCCGGCCAGGCCCCCGAGGCCGCTACCCTCGCCGTGCGGGCTCTGGGCCTCGACCCCAGCTCGGAGCCCGCCTTGAGGGTGGCCATGCGCAGCCTCGTGCTCGCTGGAGACCGGGCCGGCGCTATCGAGTGCTACGAGGACTTCACCAATCGGATGCAGCGGGAGATCGCGACCTCACCCAGTCCGGAGACCCAGGCGCTCGCCGAGCGAGTCCGCCATGAGCGGCCCATCCGGCCGCCTTCACCCGCCAGATCAAGCGAGCAACTCGACGGGGAGCCTCGGCTTCCCCTGGTCGGGCGCGAGCTCGAGCTCAGCCGGTTGGCAGATGCGGCTGCGGCAGCCTGCCGCGACCGCCGCGCCCATATCCTGGTGCTCGAGGGGGACAGTGGGGTCGGGAAGACCCGCCTGATAGAAGAGCTGCTGGGGCGCTTGAGACTGGATGGCGTGGCTGTAGCCGCGGTCCGGGCAGTCGAAGGAGACCAGGACGAGGAGTGGAGCGGCATTCGAGCGCTGGCCCGAAGCGGCCTGCTCGAGGCAGGTGGGCTCCCTGGAGCGCCCGCGCCGGCACTGGCCGCTTTTGCCGAGGCAATGCCTGAATGGGCCGACCGCTTTCCCCAGCTTGAGGCAGATGGCACCGTCTCCCTGGGCCGCGCCCTCAGCGAGATCCTTCGGGCTGCGACTGAGGAGCAGCCGGTGGCGTTGGCGGTAGACGATGCCCAGTGGCTCGATGAGGCGTCTATGCAGGGCCTGCTTGCGACCTTTCGCGACTTGGATGCGGCGCCGCTCATCCTGCTGTTCGCGATCGACTCTCATACGCCGCGGCCGGAGTTGGATGTGCACCGCAGCCGGCTGGGCGGCGACGTCCGAGGTTTGGCGCTCCGGCTGACTGCGCTCCAGTCGGCTGACATTCGCACTCTCGCCCGGCGGATGCTTCCCGGGTTCACCGACGTCGAGATCGAGCGAGTCGTCCGCCGGGTGGCCACCGACTCGGCGGGCATCCCTCTGCTCGCGGTCGAGCTGTTGCGTGCTGTAGCCCTGGGGCTCGACCTTCGGGGTACCGCCGGAGCTTGGCCGGAGCCCTCCAAGACCCTGGATCAGACCATGCCGGGCGACCTGCCCGACACAGTGGTCGCCGCCATTCGCGTGGGATTCCGCCGGCTCAGCCCCGGAGCCCAACGAGTGCTGGCGGCTGCCTCGGTGCTGGGCGACCGGGTCTCGCTCGATCTGCTGACCCGGGTACTCAACTTGGCCGAAGACCAAACGGCTCGCGCTCTCGATGAGCTCGAGTGGCATCGCTGGATGGTGTACGACCCGCGGGGATATACCTTCGTGGCCCGTCTGGTACGGAAGGTGATCGCTCGCGACATGCTGACTCCGGGTCAGCGTCAGCGCGTGCTTGAAGCTGCTACTTCTCTAGTGCGTGCCTGAGCGGGCCGGCAGTGAGGAGGGAACGGAGTGGGTGGCTTCGGTAAATCGGGTGCAGAGCAAAATACCGGACCATCGTGCGGGTGCCCGGCACCAGCAGGTCATAGTGGTCCAGCAGCGAGAGTGAGACCGTGGCCCGGCTGTGTCGGTTCGCGGTGGCCTGCAGGAAGCTGATGGCAAAGGCCGCGGCCTCGGCCTGGTGCTCGGATTGGTCCCCATAACCATACCGCTTGGGGTCGCGAATCGCCGGGACCCCGGCCCACAAAGTAAGTAACTGGCTTCTTGCCGTTGCCTGCCACCGGTGAGCCAGCTCGTGTGCCAGGGCGTGCCGGAATTGAGTTTCCCCCGTCATCCGGACCGGGTCGAACGCCAGGGAATCTCTCCCCGCGATGTATTCGCCCAACCTGCCGGCGGCCCGTCCCTGGGGTCCGATCAGGCCCACTGGGGCCCGCGGCCGGCCAAACAACAGGAAGAGCGTGTCAGCATAGAGGCCGGTGACAACCTCTCGTGCCGTTCTCATCGGCGCCGCTGGAACCTTGACCGCAGGCTTGAGCCCGTGGAGCCAGATCGAGTCACCCGTCAGCTCGAGGAGTGCGTCCGGAACGTCGGTCTCGATGACTCCCGCATCCACCCGAAACAGATAGTGGTTTCGCCCGTTTTCCCGGTCGACGTAAGCCAGCGAGATCCTGGCGCCAAGTGGGGTTGCGGAGCCTTCCGTCGACTCGAAGACGAGTGCGGTATCGCTGATGGTGAATCGACCCTGAACCGGGGGCAACCCCCAGGAGGAGAGATAGCCGGGGACTACGCTTGTGGATCGGGTGCGCGCACCCTCAGCCGAATGGGTCGACCCCTTCACTCGCACGGTATCCACTGCCGCCGGCGCCGGCGGAGCATATGCCAGGCGTCCCAAACCCGAACCCGCGAGCACCACTCCGGCGGCAAGCGCCGAGCCGACGCTCAGCAGGGCGGGGGCTCGAAGCGAACCGATCAACGCCGAGCGAAGCTCCCGGGGTCAGGGACGGTCTCAACGGTGCCCTGCGGGTTCCTCCAGGTGGTTTCCACCAGAATACCGGTGAGCGCCACAATGAGGAGCACCATCGTAGCCAGAATGGCCAGGGCCGCACGGCCGAAGTTGCTGGGGGTGGAGTCGGGAGACACGGCTCGGTTCCGGGAGTTGAGGGTGATTAGCTGGGGATCCTCAGCCGCTTGCCGGCGCGGAGGGTGTACTCCACCGGCAGGGCGTTGACCCGGCGAAGTGCGCGAAGGGAGACCCGGTAGCGTCGGGCGATGCCGATGAGCGTCTCACCCGAGCGCACTCGATGGGTGGCCACCCCGGGCTGATAGTGCCTGCCGTACGCGGGCCCGGTCGCGGCTCGGATCGCCAAAGCGGAGGGAACCGTGACGGCCGGGATGACGAGACGGGTGCCGGTCTTGAGCTGCCGCGACGAGCGAATCCGGCGGTTGGCCGCCTGTATTTCCTGGACC
>DASRIN010000407.1:0-2165 GCA_035649975.1 Gemmatimonadales bacterium | reverse complement strand
ATCACCATTGATCTGCTCGGGGCTCATATACGACGAGCTACCGACGGTCATGCCCGTCCGGGTGATTTCATCGCTGGTTGAGGTGACGATGGCCCGGGCAATCCCAAAATCAAGCAGGACGGCGCCGCGATCAGGAGAAATGACCACGTTCTCCGGCTTGACGTCCCGATGAATGATGCCGAGCTGGTGGGCGTGGTCGAGCGCGTCGAGCAGATTGCATGTCAGGCGGAGCGTGTCGGCCAGGCTGAGCCGTCGCCCAGGGCCAAGCACCGTGCGGAGAGACACCCCTTCAATAAACTCCATCACGAGGTAAACCAACCAATCCCGCTCGCCAGAATCGAACAGGCGCGCAATATGGGGATGGTTCAGTTGTGATGCCAGCCTAATCTCCCGCAGGAAGCGGTCGGCGGCCACACTCTCGAGGAACTCCGGATGAAGGATCTTGAGCGCGAGCTTCTGGCCTTCCCGATCGACCGCGAGGAAGACGCGCGCAGCCCCGCCCCGCCCGATCTCACACTCCACCTGGTAGCGATCAGCGAAAACCTGGCGCACGAGGCCTAAGAGTTGGGCTGGCACGGCCTGCGCTCTGGGTTAGTCAGGGCAACGCCAAGATCGGTTTGCGGGACGGCGTTGCGGCAGTAGTCGAGCAGCAACTCCAACTCCCGGGCCTTGTCGAAGTAGACCTGCGCGCCCAACTCGCGCGCGTGCGCCTGCCGCAATGGATCCTGGCAGCCCGTCCACAGGATGACGGTAGGGGCGGAACCCTCGACATAGCGGACTATGCGGATCGCCTCCAAGAGAGCGAAACCACCCCCCTCGGCCAAATCGAGATCGGTGATCACTAAGTCCGGGTGGAGAACCATGATCTTGGGTACTGCATCAATCACGGTCATGGCTGTGCCGATCACGGTGATTCCCGGCGTCTCTGCCAGGCGCTCGACCAATCGCCTGGAAAGTTCGGTTGACTCTTCGACCACGAACACTCTCACCATACCCCCTCCGCCATCCCGCAAACTTCGCCTCGGCGCTACACGGTGCGGCTTTCGCCCAGAACCAAGCAAGCATGGGGAAAGCCGGTGGAAGTGCCAATCGGCGGATGCCAGCTGGGCGTGTAGGTCTTTTCCTACGGGAAGTAGGGCGACGGAGGCGGCGTTAGTTGGAGCTCAGGAGACCCTGCTCGAGCGCATAGCGGACCAGCTCTGCGTTCGTGCTCAAGCCAAGTTTTTGGAGGATGCGGCTGCGGTACGTCGTGACGGTCTTCGGACTCAGCGCCAGTCGCGCGGCGATCGATTTGACGCTTTCGCCCTGCGCGAGGGCCCTGAGCACTTGGAATTCACGGTCGGACAGAGCCCCGTGCGCAGGCCCGACCTCACCACCCAGGCGGGCCGCGAGAGCCTCCCCGAGTGACGGGCTCACGTACATCCCACCTCGGTACACGCGCCGGATTGCTTCGGCCAGCTGCTCCAGGGAGCGGTCCTTGGTGAGATACCCGGCGGCGCCGGCGCGGAGAACACGAACCGCGTAGTCGGTCTCAGGATAGGCCGTGAGCACCAGCGACCGCGCGCTGGGGCGGATTGTCTTGACTTGCCGGAGGGTCTCGACGATGCCCGGCCCCGGCATCGCGATATCGAGGATTATCACATCGGTGGCGCTCGCCCGGAGCTTCGTCAGCAGCTCCGGAACGCTTCCCGCTTCGGCCACAACGGTGAACCCGTTCCGCTCCTCCAACAGGCGTCGAATGCCCTCCCGGACGACACTGTGATCGTCAGCCAGGAGGATCCGGATCACATGACGCTCAGGTTACCCTGCCGCGCGAGTGCCACGCGGATCGTTGTCCCGCGGCCTGGATCGCCGTAGACCTGGAAACCGGCGCCCAACGCTGTAGCCCGTTCCCGCATGCCGACGAGTCCAAGGGAGCCATTGTTGCCGAGCGTTCCAGGAGCGATGCCGACCCCATCGTCGGTCACCTCCAGCACGACGGCATCAGCCGAGCACTGAAGCTCCACCCGCACCTGCCGAGCCCGGGCATGGCGGGCGACATTCGTAAGGGCCTCTTGCACGATGCGGTAAAGTGCTCGGCGGGCCAGCGGCGGGACGTCATCGGCACTCGCCTGCAGCTCCACTTGGATGCCGGTCTGGTCAGCGAAGCGTTTGAGCAGGGTGGC
>DASRIN010000406.1:0-2665 GCA_035649975.1 Gemmatimonadales bacterium | reverse complement strand
AGGTGGTGAAGCGCCACTTCATCCGGTACACACCGGAGATGGTGGAGCAGGTGACTGGCTGTCCCCGGGAGACGTTCCTCAAAGTGGCCGAGACAGTGCTGGCCAACTCGGGGCGGGACCGGACCACCGGCTGGGTCTACGCGGTGGGGTGGACCCAGCACACCAACGGCCCCCAGGTGATCGGCTGCTGCGCCCTGCTGCAGCTCCTGCTGGGCAACATGGGCCGGCCCGGCGGCGGGATCATGGCGCTCCGGGGCCATGCGTCGATCCAAGGGTCCACCGACATCCCTACGCTGTACCACAGCATCCATGGCTACATGCCGGCGATGTCGGCGCTCAAGGACCACCAGACACTCCGAGACTACCTGGCCACCGAAGGGGTACCTACGGGCGTATGGGGCGGCATGCCGAAGTATCTGGTCTCCTACCTTAAGTCGATGTACGGGAGCGCGGCGACTCCGGACAATGATTTCGGGTACGACTGGCACCCCAAGATCTCGGGTGACCACTCCCACATGCCGATGTTCGTCGCGATGGCCGACAAGCGAGTAAAGGGGATGATCTGCGTGGGCCAGAATCCGGCGACGTCGCTCAACTCCGCGCTCGAGCGGCAGGGGATGCGGAACCTGGAGTGGCTGGTGGTGAAGGACAACTTCCTCACCGAGTCCGCGACGTACTGGCACCGGGCCCCCGAAGTGGAGCGCGGCGAGATCAAGCCCGAGGACATCCCCACCGAGGTCTTCTTCTTCCCCTCGGCCCAAGTCGCAGAGACCGAGGGCAGCTTCACCAACACCCAGCGGATGCTGCAATGGCACTTCAAGGCGGCCGACCCGCCGGGCCAGTGTCGCTCGGATCTCTGGTTTACCCACCAACTCGCGCTCCGGCTCAAGTCCCTCTACGCCGAGAGCAACCTGCCGCGTGACGAGGGCTTCAAGAAGCTGGTATGGGAGTTCGATCCGGATCCAATCCGGACTGCCTTCCCACTTCCCGGGACCAGTTCTATCGCTGGTGAGCCGGATGCCCAGAAGGTGCTGCGGGAGATCAACGGCTATCGCACCGGCCTCCCGGACCAGCATCTCGCCGGGTACGATGAGCTGAAGGACGACGGGTCGACCACGTGCGCCTCGTGGATTTACTGCGGCGTGTTCCCTGCCCCGGGCCAGAATCTGGCAGCCGTCCGGATCGCCAGCCCGCCGGAAGCGAGGGGAGCCCTCCTGACTTGGGGATGGACTTGGCCGGCGAACCGGCGGGTGATCTACAACCGCGCCTCGGCTGACCCGGCCGGCCGGCCCTGGAGCGAGCGAAAAAAGTGGATCTGGTGGGACCCAAGCCAGAAGAAGTGGATGGGACACGACGTCCCCGACTTTCCAGTAACCAAGCCGCCGGACGCGCCGGCGAAACCGGGCGCGATCGGCCTGGACGCGCTGTCGGGTAAGGACCCGTTCATCCTTAAGGCGGACGGGGTGGGCTGGCTGTTCAATCCCGCGGGACTGCTCGACGGGCCGCTCCCCACGCACTACGAGCCGATCGAATCGCCGGTGCGGAACGCACTGTATCGCCAGCAGGCAAGTCCAGTACTCAAGTACTGGAATCACGAGGGCAACCCGCTCGCGCCGGTACAGGACCCGCGCTTTCCCTACGTCATCACCACCTACCGCTTGACCGAGCACTACCTTGCGGGGGCGATGAGCCGCTGGAACCCCTGGCTGACCGAGCTGATGCCGGAGCTGTTCATCGAGCTGTCGCCCGAGCTGGCACAAGAAAAAGGGATCCACAACACCGACTGGGTGCGGATCAGCACGCCGCGGGCGGAGATCCGGGCCAAGGCGCTGGTGACCCGGCGGCTGCGGCCATTCCGAATGGGCGGCAAGGTCGTACACCAGGTGGGAATGCCCTGGCACTGGGGCTGGGAGGGCGTGGTCACCGGCGATGTGGTGAACACGCTGTCATCGCTGGTGGGTGACCCTAATGTAAGCATCCACGAGGGCAAGGCGTTCGTGTGCAACGTGGAGAAGGCGTGATGGCCAGCGGGGCGGAGCCCATGGGCTTCTATACCGATACCACCGTGTGCATCGGCTGCAAGGCCTGCGAAGTCGCCTGCAAAGAGTGGAACCAGCTCCCCGCAACCGAGGGTGGCGCCCACGAGATGAGCGGCGACAGCTACGACAACACCCGCCGGCTCGACGGGATCCACTGGCGGCACGTGAAGTTCATCGAGCAGTTCAGCGAAGACCGGAGCGACGGGCGTTGGCTCATGATGAGCGACGTCTGCAAGCACTGCGTCAACGCGCCCTGCCTGGAGGTCTGCCCCACCGGCGCCATCATCCGGACCGAGTTCGATACCGTCGTCATTCAGAGCGACACCTGCAATGGCTGTCGAGCTTGTATCGGGGCGTGTCCCTTCGGCGTCATCGGGATCAACGATGTCTCCAACGTCGCCCAGAAGTGCACCCTCTGCTACGATCGCTTGCAGGCGGGTATGGAGCCGGCTTGTTCCCAGGCCTGTCCCACTGACTCCATCCGGTTCGGCCCCATCAGGGAATTGAAGCAGATGGCCGAGGCGCGGGTGACGCAGCTGCACCAGCTGGGGGAAAAGCGAGCGCACCTCTACGGCGCGGACGAGAAGTTCCTGGGAGGACTCAACTCGTTCTACTTGCTGGTGGAC
>DASRIN010000405.1:0-3253 GCA_035649975.1 Gemmatimonadales bacterium | reverse complement strand
CCTGCTCCACCATCCTTCGTATATCCTCGCGCGTGAAGGAGTCGAGCGACACCGGGATCGCCGCCGAGGGCCGAATAACTGTGAGCGGAATTGGCCGCTTGTCGGCGAAGTAGGGGTGAGCGAGCAGCTCCATGGGGAGCTCCAGAAGTAGGCGGTTAATGGTCTGTGCAGTGTCGAGATCATTTTCTACGATTTCGTTCGTCACTATTCCCAGCACCCGGTCGATCAGGTTCAACACATCTCCTTCTTTCCCCGTAAAAGCTCCGACATCGGCTGGCTGGGTGAGGACGCACACGATCCGTACCGCTCCCAAGCTGATGGCCTGCTTGAGCGGGGCTATGTCGCGGAGGCCGCCGTCGTAGGACGGCACCCCTCGAATCTTCCGAAGTGGCATACTGATCGGCTCGGCTGTACTCGCGAGCGCCGCGTCGATGAAATCCGGTGACTCGGCACCCGTGTATACCAAGGCACCCGAGCGAAGATTTACCGCGCCGACGCGAACCTGTATCCCGCCAGACCTCGGGAAATGTGGAGCCAGAATCCGGTTGACCAAGTCCGCCAACGGTTTGGTATCCACTACCCCATCCCACTGTTTGGTGAGCACCCGCCAGAGGAGGTCAAGCGCACCGCGTTTCTTCACGAATTTGGATGGCTCCGTAACTTCGGTCAGCCAGAACTCCGTGAGCCGTGCGCCTGCGTTGTCGGAGTCCTGGTGGGCCGCAAGGAAAGCGGCGTTGAGCGCACCGACACTGATGCCTGTCACGATACCCGGCTTGTAGCCACTTTCCAGTACGGCTTCGATTGCTCCAGCCTGATAGGCGCCCTTGATGCCTCCGCCTGACAACACCAATGCATCCATGGGGGCCTCCTGGGTCAGTATTCAGTGCGGCCGGCTGCGAGCTCCCGGGCCGCAGAACGGCGCCGAGGTTGATCGGCTCATCATGCGGTCCACCGATTGCCGGGACAGCGTTTCGGCTAGCCCTGAGCGTTCGTCCCTGGTGGTACAGAGCATAACTTAGGCCGATCAACTCTCGACATGTAGGCGAGCATTACGGCAAAGTTCCGCATGAAAGCCGCGAACTCCAGCAGCGGATGACACGAACTCGCATATGTGGCTGCAAGTTGATGCATTTGACAGGTCACAGCGGCCCCTCTGGATCAGGAGAGTCCTGGTTCACCCGAGAAGGTCGCCTTCGGCTCGGCCGGCGAACTCGCTCGTCCCCACGCGTTCCGGGTCACTTGGGCGTCCATGCACGTGAAGATCGCAAACCGTCGGGCGCGTGGCATGGCGAGCTTGCCCTTGTCGCAAAGGCCGGCAGCGTAGATGCGGCTGGCAGCGAGCACTTCATCGAGCACGTGGTCACGGCGGCTACTCTGGTTTAGTTCCCACCACTCCTGATCTGGGCAGGAGGGTTGATGCTGCAGCGGCACTCCTCCAACCCAGTTCTGGATCGTCATCGAACTCCCCTAGGAGCACGGCGAGGAAGCAGCACGCCGCCGGTCCAATTGGACGTCCGCCCCGGTATACTTCAGTCTGATCCAAGACTCCTCTGCCCGGACCTGCAGTTGAATCCTGTCTCGTACAAGGGCTTCGCCATCACGCCGCGCACCTTTCAGGTACGTGGCTCCGGGCGGTGGACCCTTGATCTCTTGATTGGCCGCCACTGGGGCTTGCGGGCCTTCAGCGGCCCTAGGACCTACCCCACAGAAGAATCCGCCATCACGGGTTGCTGTGATTTCGGCCGGCGCATCATCGATGGGCTAGTGCGGAACTTGGCGGTCGATGACTTGTCCTGAGGCTGAACCTGGCGCTTCTAGCTGCCGGGCTAGGGCTGCCCCGGCAGCGCAGCTGACAGCGGCTTCGTGATGTGCACAGCATCCCACGGTGAAGGAATAGGTCATGATTGAGCCGACGCCTCACCTGTCGAGGGAACTCCCACCTGAGACGCGGGACTACTTAGCGCATCGGCTGGACGGCGCACGCGATCTCTATCTCCTGGCGCTGGCCTTGGGCGACCGCCCTGAGGGGTCTGCTCTATTCGGGCGAATGATCCGCGAGGCCCGGATCCACTTCGCGGCGGTGATCGAGGAAGCGCGGATCGCCGGGCTCGACACCGGCGCTATCGCCGTGATGCTCGCCAAGCGGAACATCGAGTTGGCCGACAGCATCCGGCCCGAGCTGTGGGCGGGGGTCGAAAAGCTTCTCGCCGAGCGAGCCCGTAAACGAGCGGAGCGCCGGGAAGCGCGCTGAAAAGGTATCTCCGGCAGGATACTGCGGAGGAGCAGCCGATGACATACGTGATCGCCGAACCCTGTATTGGGGTCAAAGACCGGTCTTGCATCGACGTGTGTCCGGTGGACTGCATCTACGAGGGCGAAGACCAGCTCTACATCCACCCCGACGAGTGCATCGACTGCGGAGCCTGCGTGCCCGAGTGCCCAGTCACCGCGATCTTCACGGAGGAGGAAGTCCCGGCCGAGTGGGAGTCGTACACCGCGAAGAATCGCGACGTGTTCAACAGCGACAATCCGCCGGGTGCGGCGAAGCGGTAGCGAAGCTGAGCTCGAGGGCCTTGGCGCGGGCAATGAGGGCCTGGCGCTGGTCAGAAGCCATCCCTTCACGACAGCCTCCTGTGTGAAGGAGCGTAGTGGGTTAGTGAGTCCCGAATGGCGGGCAGCAAACTCTAACATTTGAGTGAGTAAAAGGACGGCAAATTCCGGAGTCCAAGCCGGCAACTCTGGCAGCGGTGGCACGAAGTCGCGTAAATGGTGGCAAGTTGCCGGAGTTTAGGCGGTTACAGCGGTTCCTACTGGATCAGGAGAGTCCTGGTTCACCCCCAAAGGTGGCCTTCGGCTCGAGACCAGGAGGGGCAATGCCCAGCGTGAACAACGCTGGGCTTTTTTTTCTGTCCTCCACCTCCGCCGACTCAGCCTACGGGGCACGGTGCGCCTATTCCTCCAGCCCCTCGAGCGCGGCCAAGAGACCTTCGGTATCCTCCCGGCAGGCTCGACAGTTCCCGATGTGACAGACGAGATCGGGGAATTGGCGCTCCACATCCTCGCCGCGCCGTACGGCATCGCAGTAGCGGTCGAGCTGCGCGAACCCGATGTCGCAGCCGGGGTCGCGGCCCGGACGGCCGAGCAGAGGCTCAAGCCAATCGTGCTTCATGGCCGCTCCTCCTGCCGTTCACCACGCTCTATGGCGCGCCGAAGCTTGGTCCTGGCATCGTGCAGGACCTTGTAGACCGCGCCC
>DASRIN010000404.1:0-13530 GCA_035649975.1 Gemmatimonadales bacterium | reverse complement strand
GACGATGCACGGTCTCGGCACGCTGGTCTCGGCCCGCCAGGTTGCCCGGGAGCGTGGCGTAGAACCGGATCAGATTGCCTACAAGCCGAGGCAGGAGGGCTGAGATGGGGCGTAATCCGGCGGTAGGTCGTCAGGGTCCGGCGCATCACGCCGCCGTCATACCCAGTGAAGAGGCCGCGAGCGCGCTCGCGATCAAACAGATCCGATCGGAGATCGGTCACCCCGAGACGATGCGGCGCACCTTGCGCGCGCTGGGCCTCCGGCATCATCAGCAGACGGTCCGGCTGCCCAATACCGCGTCCGTTCGGGGGATGTTGACCAAGGTGCGTCATCTCGTCGAGGTGATGCCGGCGCAGGAGAGCTGATGGCGGAGAAGAAGACCACCAAGAGCGGGGCGGCGAGGCCGCGGCGCAGCGGAGCAGGTAAGCGTACCGCTCGCGCACGGCGCTCGAGTCCCCCGGCGGCACCTCAGGAGCGGCGGTTGACCCTCTCGACCCTGTCGCCGGCCGAGGGCTCTACCCAGGCACGCAAACGGGTGGGGCGGGGCCCGGGGTCCGGTCTGGGAAAGACCTCCGGCGAGGGCCACAAGGGCCACAAGGCCAGAACCGGCGGAGCGACGAACCCCGGCTTCGAAGGCGGGCAGATGCCGATGTACCGCCGCCTCCCCAAGCGGGGGTTTACCAACCCGTTCCGAACGCCGGCCCAAGTGGTGAACCTGCTGGATCTCAAAAAGGTGACTGCAGCCGAGGTGAGCCCCGAAACGTTGTACTCGGCCGGTCTCATCGGGAAGCCGGACTCGCCGGTAAAGCTGCTGGGCACCGGAGACGCCGACCGGGCGTACACCGTCCGCGGCGTGGCCCTTTCCGCGCCGGCGCGCGCAAAGATCGAGGCGGCCGGCGGTAAGATCGAGGGGTAATGACCTCAGTCCGTCCCAACCTGGCCATGGACGAGGAGCTGAAGCGGAAGCTCCTGTTCACTCTGCTTGCTCTCGTCATTTACCGGGTTGGCGCCCACATCGCCGCGCCAGGGGTCAATGTCGCGGCCCTGGCAGACTTCATCCGCAACTCGGCCGCCGCCGGATTCTTCGGGCTGTACGACGCACTGGGCGGCGGACTCTCCCGGGCAACAGTGTTTGCCCTCGGGATCATGCCCTACATCTCGGCCTCGATCATCTTCCAGCTGGCCGGAGGTGTGGCGCCGTCCATCGGCAAGATGCAGAAGGACGAGGAGGGCAAGAAGAAGATCACCCAATGGACCCGGTATCTCACCGTGTTCATTTCGCTGTCGCAGGCCTACACCTTCGCCCTGTTCACCGAGTCCATTCCCGGCGCGGTCCCCGCGCCCGGTTTCTGGTCGCGGCTGATCATGGTGGTGACGCTCACCACCGGCGCCATCTTCGTCATGTGGTTGGGTGAACAGATCACCGAGCGCGGGATAGGCAACGGGATGAGCCTGCTCATCACGTTCTCCATCCTGGAGCGGCTCTGGCCGGGAACGCTGCAGTTGCTCCAGTTCATCCGGGGCAACGTGGTCACACCGATCGGAGCGGTGGTCTTCCTGGCCATCCTGGTGGGCGTGGTTGCGGCGGTGGTGGCCATGACCATCGCGGCGCGCCGAATTCCGATTCAAATTCCGCGCAAGGTCATGGGGCGGGGCCGCATCAGGGAAGGCCAGAAGACCTTCATTCCGATCCGGCTGATCACCGCGGGCGTGATGCCGATCATCTTTGCCCAGACGATCATCATCGTCCCCGGCACGCTGGCAAGCTTCACCAAGAACCCGATCCTGACGGAAATCGCGAGCTTCTTCAATCCGGGCGATCTACCATACGATCTCACTTTCGCGGTGCTGATCCTGGTTTTCAGCTACTTCTACACCTCGATCATCTTCAACTCGGTGGACCTGGCAGAGAACCTGAAGAAGCAGGGGGCGTTCATTCCCGGGGTGAAGCCGGGAGCCAGCACGGCCGACTACATCGACTCGGTCCTGGCCCGGGTGACGCTGCCCGGCGGCCTCTTCCTGGCTTTCATCGCGCTGGTCCCGATCCTGGTCTCGAAGTGGGTGGGAGTACAGTCCCAGTTCGGCGGCACGTCGGTACTGATCGTGGTCGGGGTTCTGCTCGATACGATCGCCCAGGTGGAGCAGCATCGGACCCTCAGGAAGTACGACGGCTTCATGAAGACCGGCCGGGTCAAGTTCCGGGGCCGACAGCAGCGGTATATGTAGCAACAGCGTGAGCGGTGAGCGGTTAGCAGTGAGCGGGGCTGGCCCACGGGGTACCGTCGAGTCGCCCCGCTTACCGCTTACCGCTTACGCTTTCTTGGAGCGACATGGACATTCTACTGATGGGCCCGCCCGGCGCAGGCAAGGGTACTCAAGGCGCCATTCTGTCGGAGGAGCGCAGGCTGCCCAAGTTCGCCACCGGCGATCTGCTCCGGGATGCGGTCAAGCGAGGTACGCCGCTTGGGCAACGGGCCAAGGCCGTGATGGAAGCGGGTCATCTGGTCAGCGACGACATCATCATGGGTATCGTTCGGGAGGAGCTGGCGCGTTCCCAAGCCGCTAACGGCGTGATCTTCGACGGGGTGGTACGAACCGTCCCCCAGGCCGAGGGAGTCGAGCGGCTGCTGGGCGAGCGCGGCCGCCGGATGGATGCGGTGCTCTTTTTCGATGTGTCGGACGAAGAGATCCTGGCTCGGCTGGATAAACGGCGCACCCTCGAACAGCGGGCCGATGACGATCCGGCAGCGGTGGCCACGCGCCTCGCCGCCTACCGGCAGCAGACAGCACCCGTTCTGGACTGGTATGCCAAACGCAACCTGCTCCGGCGGATCCCGGCGGTCGGCTCAGTGGAGGAGATCGCCGGACGGGTCCGGAAGGCACTCGAGCGCTAGCATGGTGACGCTCAAGTCTCCTCGCGAAATCGATATCATGGGCCGGGCCGGGCGCATCGTGGCCGGGACTCTGGCGCGCATCCGCGAGATTCTCCGTCCCGGGATGAGCACCGAGGACTTGGACGCGGAGGCAGAGCGGTTCATCCGCAGCCACCCCGGCGCGGTTCCCTCATTCAAGGGGCTGTACGGCTTTCCGAAAACCTTGTGCACCTCGATCGACGAGGAGATCGTGCACGGAATTCCTTCACCCCGCCGGGTGCTGGAGGAGGGAAGCATCGTGAGCGTCGACGTTGGCGTCCAGGTCGAAGGGTTGCACGCCGACTCGGCCACCACTCTGGCGGTGGGCCAGGTCGCGCCGGAAACCGAGCGGCTCCTCCGGGTGACCCAGGAGTGCCTCGCGGCCGGGATCGCCCAGGCCCGTCTGGGCAATCATGTCGGAGACATTGGGCACGCGGTGCAGCGAGTGGCTGAAGGGGCCGGATACGGGGTGGTTCGCGAACTGGTGGGCCATGGTATCGGAACCCGGTTCCACGAGGAGCCTCAGATTCCCAACTACGGCGCGCCCAAGCGGGGCCCCCGCCTGCTCGAGGGCATGACCCTGGCCATCGAGCCCATGATCACCGTCGGCAGCCCGGTTACCAAGACGCTGGCCGACAAGTGGACCGTGGTCACTGCCGACGGCAGCCTCTCCGCTCACTTCGAGCACACCGTGGTGATCACCGCCAACGGGCCGCGAATTCTCACCACCAGCTCCTGACCGCTCCGTCTAGCCCACCCGTTCGTCCAGCAGCTGCCGGACCCGAATCTCAGAGGCCTCCACTCGATCGAGGGTAACGACCGCCGACTCGACCAGTGGCCGGGTCTCCTCGGGACGTCCAATCAGCTTGAGATTGCCGCGAATGCTCCAGTAGGAGCTGCGGCAGGCGGCGGCAGCCAGAAAGTTGGCGGTGGCTGCGTCGCCGATCGCGGTGGCCACTCCCGAGCCTGTCATAGCCTCGGCGAGACTCGCTACCTCCGCGGCCTGATCCAGCAGCTCGAGCTGTACCCGCGCGGCTTCGAGCAGGGCCGCTCGCCGGGCGGCATCGCGCGCAGTTCGCTCGAACTCCGATTCCTGGGGCAGCCTGAGCGCATCCATATATTCGGCGATCACCACCGCATCCTGCCGGGCCAGGTCGAGGAGCTCTGTTCGAAGCACCTCCGCGCGGAGCAGCGTCTCCTCGGCATAGCGATGCACAGCCGCGTACTTCTCGCGACGCATGGTCAGACCGGCAACCATGGCTACCAGGGCCGCCGCCAGGGCCGATCCCAGCGCGGCTACCGCACCGCCGGCAGGTGTGGCTGTGGCGGCTGCAACCGCATCCGACCATTCATGGACGGTGCTGTCTCCGGTCAGCGTGTCGAGATCGTCCATTCAGCACCCGTGCTCAGGGTCTTCAGCAGCCAGTCATGGATTGCGGGGTTCCCGGCGACGACACCGCCGTGCTCAATCCCGAGGTCGCGGCCGTTAAAGTCAGTGACCAGGCCACCCGCCTCCCGGATGAGGAGCATCCCGGCGGCGATGTCCCAGGCCGAGAGCCGCAGCTCCCAGAATCCCTCGAACCTACCGGCTGCTACGTCAGCCAGGTCCAGGGCGGCCGCACCAGGCCGCCGAATACCGCTGGTGCCGGCGGCCACCGCACTAAACTGTCTCTGGTATATGTCGAGCTGAGACAGATCCCGAAAGGGAAATCCGGTTGCCACCAGCGCGTACTCTGGATCCTCGATCGCCGACACCTGAATTCTGCGATCGCCCAGCCAGGCTCCTCCGCCGCGAAGCGCCGAATAGGTCTCGTTCCGGGGGACGTGATGTACAATGGCCGCTTCCATGACACCGTCGATTGCCGCGGCGATGGACACGGCATAACAAGGATAGTCGTGGAGGAAGTTGGTCGTTCCATCGAGGGGATCCACGATCCAGACCAGTCCCTCCGTGATCAGATCGGGACTCAGCTCCTCCCCGATGATGTGCCCTCCTGCGCCGCTTTGCTTAAGCAGCTCGGCAATGATCCGCTCCGCCTGCCGGTCGACCTCGGTGACGAAGTCCCGACTGCCTTTGAGCGACCAGCCGGCCGGACTTCCCGGCCGGTGCACGCTTCGGAGATAGCTCCCTGCTGCCTCGGCCGCGAGCCGGGCCCGAGTGAGTAAGTCTAAGGAAGACACTGGATTGTCTGCCCACCCCAGGAAGGGTAAGTTGCCCCCATGCCCCGCATATTCTCCGGAATTCAACCCTCGGGCGAGCTGCACATCGGCAACTGGCTCGGGGCGGTACAGAACTGGGTCAATCTGCAGCGCAACTACGAGTCGCTCATTTGTGTGGTGGACCTTCACGCCATCACGGGCAAATACGACCACGAGTCATTGGCACAGCGCACTCGGGAGATGGCGGTCGGGCTGCTCGCCGCCGGGATCGATCCCGACCAGGCGACGCTCTTCGTTCAGTCTCACGTGCCCCAGCACACCGAGCTGCAGTGGCTATTGAATACGGTGACCCCGCTCGGCGAGCTCGAGCGGATGACGCAGTTCAAAGATAAAGCGCAGCGGTTCGAGAGCGTTCCGGCTGGGCTCCTGAACTATCCGATTCTCATGGCGGCGGACATCCTGCTGTACCGGGCGGACCTGGTTCCTGTGGGAGAGGACCAGATCCAGCACCTGGAGCTCACCCGCGAGGTGGCCCGGAAATGGAACGCAGAGTTCGGGCGGGGAGACGGGTACTTTCCCGAGCCGCAGCCCATCCTGAGCGAGGCCAAGCGAATCACCGGTCTGGACGGCCAGGCCAAAATGTCCAAGAGCCTGGGCAACACCATCGGCCTGCTGGATACCCCCGAAGAGATCTGGCAGAAGCTCAGGCCGGCGAAAACCGATCCCGCCCGCGTCACCCGGTATGATCCCGGCAATCCGGAGGTCTGCAATATTTATCACCTGCACCAGTACTTCTCCCCCCCGGAAACGGTTGCCCTGGTAGCGGAGAACTGCCGCGGGGCCAAGTGGGGTTGCCTCGACTGTAAGAGGGTATTGGCCGATAATATGATCGCCGCACTCAAGCCCATTCGAGAGCGGGCCCTGGAGCTCCAGGAGCAGTCCGAGCGGGTGGACGAGATCCTGGCGGACGGGGCATCCAAAGCCCGGCGGATGGCCGCCGAGACCGTCCGCGAGGTGCGGGACCGTATGGGTCTGCTCGCCCCTGCACCCGCGCTGTCTGGCCGGGCCCAACGCGAGCTGGATACCTGAGACCGTGGCCAAAGACTCCTCTACCGTGGCGGTCGGGTTGGAAAAGATTATCAAAGCGGCAGTTGAACGCGGCGCCTCGGACCTCCACATCAAGGCCGGGGACGTCTTTCGCGCCCGGATCAACGGCAAGCTGGTTCCGCTCACCAAGCAACGGCTCACCCCCGATCAGACCAAGTCCATCGCCCTCAAGCTCATGAGCAATGAGGAAGACCGCGCCCGGATCGACCGGCTGCGGGACTTCGATTGTTCCTGGGGCATGCCGGGGGTGGGGCGCTTTCGGGTCAACGTCCTGCGCCAGCGCTCCTCGTTCATGATCGTCATGCGGGTGATTCCCTTTGCGGTGCCCACCATCGAGTCGCTGGGTCTCCCCGACGTTCTGAAGCAGATCGCTGAATCGGAGCGGGGGCTGGTGCTGGTAAGCGGCGTCAGCGGAAGCGGAAAGAGCTCCACCGTGGCCGCCATGGTGCACCACATCAACCGCACCCTGCACAAGCATGTCGTCACCATCGAGAGTCCAATCGAGTACCTGCACCGGGACTTGAGCTGCTCGATCACCCAGCGCGAGGTCGGAGTGGATACCGATAGCCTGGCCATCGGTCTTCGTGCCGCTCTCCGGCAGGACCCTGACGTCGTGATCCTGGGCGACATGGCCGATGCGCCAACCATCGACACGTCCATGAAGGCGGCGGAGACCGGTCGCCTGGTGATCGGAACGGTCGCCAGCCCGGATGTCATCGCTACGGTCGAGCGGGTGGTCGGAACACTTCTTCCGGCGGAGCGCGATGTTGGACGGATGCGGTTCTCCGAAGCGGTCCGCGCGGTGATCTCGCAGCAGTTGCTGCCGAAGAAGGACGACGATGGCCGGATTGCTGCGGTCGAGGTTCTGATCGCGACACCGGCCATTCGGGAGTGCCTCAAGGATCCGGAGCGCATATCTCAGGTCAAGCAGATCATGGCAGAAGGCAGGAAAGATCTGGGGAGCCAGACGTTTGATCAGCATCTCGACGAACTGATCGAGGCCGGCCAGATCACCCCCGAGACCAGGCGGGTAGCCCTTGCCACGGCCGGCAACGCCTTCCCCGCCTCCCGGCGGAAGCGGGCAGCTTCATCCTGAGCGAAAGCCGATTCCTCTGGAGACCCTGCACGAGCTCACCCGCCAACTGCTCTCCGTTCCCCGAGAAGCCGGCACGCCGGACGCCGCCAAAGCGCGAGAGCTGATCGCAGATCACCTGCGCGGGCTCGGGTACACGATCGAGATACAGAGGTTTTTCTTTTCGCCGGCCAGTCTCCGCGCCTTTCCGATCTTTGGTGCCGGACTGGGGGGTCTGGCGGTCGTTCTGCTCCCGTTGCTGTACTCTCCCCAGGCGCCGCCCTGGGCCGCACTGGCTCTATGGGCCGCCGGTCTCGCCGCGTTACTGGTCCTGGTGAGCGGGGTGGGGCTCGGCTGGGTGGCGCTGGGTGAGTCGGCACGCGAGGATGCCAACCTCGTTGCGACCCGCGGCAGTGACCGCCCGCGTCGTTGGATTGTCGCGCACCTGGACTCCAAGGCGCAGGGTCACTCCATGGCAGGCCGGCTGATAGCCGTATGGGTCACGGTTCTTGCCGCTGCTGCGCTCTCCGTACTAACCATCGCTCGGCTGAACGCTCCAGTGGACGCTGTTTGGCTCGTTGCCGGCGCAACCTTGGCTCTGGCGGCTGGTTTTCTGGCGGGGAAGGGGCAGCTTCGAGGGCGCTCTCCCGGTGCTCGAGACAACGGCAGTGGGATAGTCGCGGCGCTCACCGCGGCCGAAGCCAGCAGCGATCCCAGCCTGGGCATTCTCATCACCGGAGCGGAAGAGTTCGGACTGGTCGGGGCCCGAGTCTTTGCCCACCTGCACAGCCCCGGACTCCAGGATATGGAGTTCGTAAACGTCGACACCGTGGATGAGGAGGGGACTCTTTCTCTAGTGAGCCACAACACCCGGGGTCAGCAACTGGCCGGCAAGCTCGAACCGGTGCTGGCCCAACTCGGCATGCCAGTCCGGAGCCGCCGCCTTCCGATCGGCATTTTCGTCGATAGCGCCCCGCTCGCGCGAGTCGCTTCCGCGATAACCATCGGTAGGCTCACCTGGAGAACGTTACAGCGCATCCATACGCCGGCTGACACGGCTGATGGCCTTTCGCTGGAAACGGCTCGGCGATTGGGGAAGGCTCTCGCATCGAATTGACCTTTGAACATGCGGGAGATAGGTTTGCCCGAGGACGCAGGAGCCCCGCCGAGGGGCTCTTTTGTTGTTTTCAGCCGGGGGCAAACATGTTCGATGGGCAGACGGCCTGCGTGGTGGTCGTCGGGGCACAGTGGGGCGACGAGGGCAAGGGCAAACTCGTCGATGTGCTGGCCGAGCGGGCCGACCTGGTGGTGCGCTACCAGGGAGGGGCCAATGCGGGTCATACCGTGGTCACCGGCGACAAGCAGTTCATCTTGCGGCAGATCCCCTCCGGCATCCTCCACCCCCGAGTCACCTGTCTGATCGGCAACGGCGTGGTCCTCGAGCCGGAAAATCTGTTCCACGAGCTGGACGGGCTGCACCAGCGCGAGATCGACACCTCGGGCCGACTCTATGTCTCGGATCGGGCCCATCTGGTCCTTCCCTATCACAAGCTGCTCGATGCGGCGAGCGAGAAGAGCCAAAAGCTGGGTACCACCGGGCGTGGCATCGGGCCGGCGTACGAGGACAAGTACGGGCGGCGCGGCATACGAGTGGTGGACTTGCGGCGGCTGGAGTGCGCCCGGGCCATCCTGACCGATCGGGTGGCCCGTGCCAACCAGCTGCTGGAGCTGATGGGGAGTAGCGAGCGGGCGAGTCTGGACGGCCATGTGCGCCTGCTGGAGCAGCTGGCGCCCCGGCTACTGCCTCTGGCCACCGACGCCGGCTTGTTGCTCCACCGGGCCATCAAGGAGGGGCGTCGCGTCCTGCTGGAGGGCGCCCAGGGCGCCCTCCTCGACGTGGATCACGGCACCTACCCCTACGTGACTTCCTCCAATACGACCGCCGGCGGTGCGGCGGTAGGCTCCGGAATCGGCCCCACCGCCATCGATGGGGTTCTCGGAGTGGTAAAGGCCTACACCACCCGGGTAGGCAACGGGCCGCTCCCCACCGAAGCGGAGAGTCCGTTCGGTGAACGGCTTCGGGAGCTGGGCGGCGAATTCGGAGCGGTGACTGGCCGGCCAAGACGGTGCGGGTGGTTCGACGCCACCGTGGTTCGCTATGCCGCCCGGGTGAATGGACTCACCGGTCTAGCGGTCACCAAGCTCGATGTGCTCGACTCCTTCGCCGAGATTCCGGTTGGTACCGAGTACCGTCTGCGGGGAGCGATCTGTGAGGAGATGCCGGCCGAAGTGGAGGCGCTGGGCCAGGTGGAGCCGGTGTACGAAATCCATCCCGGATGGCAGCAGCCGACCGGTGCTGCGCGCCGATTAGCCGACCTTCCTCCAGCTGCCCGGGCCTATCTGGACCGGCTGGAGACGCTGGTCGGGGTGCCGGTCCGGTATGTGAGCGTAGGCACCCGGCGGGACCAAATCATTGAGGTTTAGGAGGCGGGGAGGCTGGGAAGCGGGGAAGTATGGAAGAGGATAGCAATGAACGTTGAAGCGATCGATCTGCTGGTGATCGGCGCGGGGCCATGTGGCCTCGCGGTTGGCGTGGCCGCAAGGCAGGCAGGAATCCCCTGCGTGCTCCTCGACCGCCGTACCATTGTCTCGACCATCGAGCGATACCCTCTCAGCATGACGTTCTTTTCCACTCCGGAACGGATCGAAATCGGCGAGGTGCCGTTCATTGCCAGCCATGAGAAGCCCAACCGGCGCGATGGTCTCATTTACTATCGCCGGGTGGCCGAGCACTATGAGCTCGACGTCCGCCCCGGTGAGGACGTGGTGAATGTTGTCGCCGGCACCAATGGCTCGGCCCCGGGGCCCTTTCAGGTCGAAGTGCACCGACGCCACGATCGCAAGCTGTACCAGGCCGACGCCCTCGTGTTCGCCACCGGCTACTACGACAACCCGAACTACCTCGGCATTCCCGGTGAGAACCTGCCTCACGTCACCCACTATTTCGTCGAGGGGCACCCCTACTGGCGGCAGCGTGTCATCGTGGTCGGTGCGGGCAACAGCAGTGTGGACGCGGCGCTGGAGTGCTGGCGCGCAGGAGCCACGGTGACCCTGGTCCACTTTGGTGAGGGATTCGATCGGACGGTAAAGGCGTGGGTACTTCCCGACATTGTGAACCGGGTGCGGGAGGGCAGCATTGCCGCGCGCTGGCATTCCCAGTTGCGGTCAATTACACCCACTCACGTCGAGGTCGTCTCCAATGAAGGAGGCATCGATCTGCTTCCGGCCGATGCAGTCCTGGCTATGACCGGCTATCACGCCGACACAACCATGCTGCAACAACTCGGTGTTCCGGTCGATCTCAAGACCGGCGTGCCGGCCCACGACGAAGCCACGATGGCAACGCCGGTGCCGGGATGCTACCTGGCCGGGGTCATTGCGAGTGGGAATGACGCTAATCGGCTGTTCATCGAGAACGCCCGGGGCCATGGCGAGTTGATCGTGCGGCACCTGCAGCGCAGCCGGGATGAGCTCAGGCCGGCACCAGCGCAACCCGTTGATCCCATTTCCGCATCATTGCAATAAACGTCCGCGCAATGGCGGGATCAAACTCGATGCCCGCTTTTCCCTCAATGAATGCGATGGCGCGCTCCGATTCCCAGGCCTCCCGGTAGGGGCGGTTGGTCCGGAGCGCGTCGTACACGTCGCAGATGTGGACCAGACGGCTGGCGTACTGCGCTCCTCGTGCGTCATGGAGGGTCGGGTAGCCGCCACCATCGAGCATGATGTGATGCTCGTAGGCCACCGTGGCCGCGAGCTCCATCGCATCGGTACTTGCGAGGAGCATGCGGGCGCCGACAATCGGATGCTCCTGGACAACCGCTCGCTCGGAGGCGGTCAGCTTTCCCGGTTTGATCAAAATGTCGCGGGGAATGCATACCTTGCCCAGATCGTGCAGCAGTCCTGCCACGCCTAGAGCCCGAACCGTGGCACCCCCCAGCTCCAGAAACTCCCCCAGCGCCATGGCCAGGACCGCCACGTTCATGGAGTGAGTCGTGGTGTACTGGTCGAACTCCTTGAGTTGCAGGAGCGGCAGCACCATGGCCTGCTCCGCATGCATGGCGATCGAAAGGGAGCGCACCACCGCGTCGGCTTCCACGATCGGCAGCTTGGCTCCCCCCTGGATCTCCTGATGCAGCCAGTCGACCGTTTCGCGCTCCTCCTTCAGACTGTAGCGCAGGGTGACTACCGGCAGCTGAGTGCCCTTCGCGGTGTTCCGCGACTGACTGAGGGTGACCTGGCCGAACCGGATCGACGACTCTCCCATCTGCCAAGTGTCCGAGCTCGAAGCGCCCCGGATGCCGAGTCGCGCGGCCAGGTGATTCAGAAAGCGGGAGAACTGCTCGACCGGCACCAGCTTGGTGAATTCAATCCGCTCGATTCCTGCCTTCATGAACCGGGAAGACCACTCCCATCCCTCCAGCTTGGGCACGACCTCGGAGCCGAACAGCACCTCGCCCGACATGAAAGTGAACTGCAGCCGAGGGCTCGAGCTCTGAAGCTCCTGCAGCCGCTCGACTGCGGTGTCGATTGCCCGCGCTGCGGCGGGATGCTCCTCGCCATACAGCCCCAGGGTAGACAAGGCCTGGGAAAAGGCGGTCAGGAAGCGGACCGGATCGGTCACGGTACCGGTGGCCCGGCAGCGGCGCGGATGTCGACATCGGAGTGCTGCTGTGCCCGGCTCAGTGCTTCGCTCGCTGTGGGGTCATCCCGCCAATAGGTCGCGAGCGCAGCGAGAGCGGCCAACAGCTCGGGGGACTTCGCTGCCAGACGTCGCCCCAGCCAGCGGCGCCGGGGGATCACCAGGTCTCGAAGCACCTCGAGGGTCTCCGTGGTGCGGCTACGGGCCAGGCACTTGATGGCCGGCACTCTGGACTCGGTCGGCCGCTTGGGGTCGGCCGCGATGCGCCGGACGGCCGGCAGGGCTTCTGGGGGACAGGATTCGAGCGCGAAGGTGAGGGCAAGAGTCACGATGCCTTCGTCGGCGTCACGCACGCCCAGCAGTATCCCTCGTTTGCGGTGCCCTGCCGATTCCAGCATGAGCTTTATGGCTTCCCGGCGGACCCGCGGGTCGGAGTTGGTGACGTACGCTTCGGGTGAGAAGCCCTCGGGCCAGGTGCCCAGGCGGCCCAGCAGGAAGAGGATGTTGCGCTGAACGTACCAGGGGCTACCGGGCAGCCATCGCATGGCGACGGGGCTTACCACCGGCCCAAGGGCGATGAGCTGTTTCATGACCGCCGCCCGGGTAGAGCGGTCCGCGGCTGTCGCCAATCGATCCAGGAGACTCTCGGCCGCATCGGAGCCGATCCGCTCCACCAGAATGGCGACCGCGTCCTCGTTCAATGGAGTAGCCGCGAGCTCCCGGGCCAGCCGCTCGGGAGTGGTGAGATACTTCCAGAGCTGCCCGGCGGCGGGGGTCTGGGGTCCGTGATCCAGGATATCGGCCAGCCGGACCAGTTCCCTCCGGGCAACCAGCTCCTCGATGGCCGCATATACTGGAGGGCCGAGGCAATCGAGCTCCAGTGCCATCTTGATGAGGATTTCAGGGTCGCTCCCTATCTGAAGCTTCAGGGCCGAGAATTCCGCCGAGCTTCTCCGGACCATCCCCTCCAGAATGGCGGTGTATACGGTCGGATTGGGATCTTCCAGCTCCCAGTCTCCAACCAGTCTCGCCACATTGGTACGAAGAGCGCCGTCTGCCTCGGCCCGAATATCGACCGGTCCCTCTTCAGCATGGTGGGCGAGCTTGTGCAATAGGCGAAGGAGGTTGTGCGAG
The DNA here is from genome assembly GCA_035649975.1 of Gemmatimonadales bacterium. Lineage (GTDB taxonomy): Bacteria > Gemmatimonadota > Gemmatimonadetes > Gemmatimonadales > GWC2-71-9 > CAVVWJ01. The sequence goes on along the minus strand of DASRIN010000404.1, from coordinate 443 downwards.
ATCGTCTGATTGGAGGCCTGGGCGGCTGCCTGAACCACCTCCAGGACGGCATCGGCCGCGAGAACCTGCGAGGCGTTGAGCACAAACTTCCGCTGCTCCGCTCCGTCGCTGCTGGCCTCGAGCAGGCGGCGCAGTGTGTCCTGGTCGAGGGCGCCGATCAACTTTGAAATGCGCCGGGCCAGCTGATCCTGCCCAGCTCCGCTCTGCTGGGCTATCTCCTCGGCAACGCGAGCCAGATAACCCAGCACAACCCGCTCGTAGGTCACTTCTCCCGATTTGCGGCCGATCGCATCGGCCAGCACGAGCGGATCTGCTTCTTGCGACGACGTAGCGCTCCCTTCGCTGGCAAGTGCGAGCTGGGCCAGCTCGATCCAGCTGTCCTTGAGAGGCTTGGATTCTCCCGATTGCCGCTCGGCTTCGGCCCCGGATGCCCGAAGCTTCAA
>DASRIN010000403.1:0-3967 GCA_035649975.1 Gemmatimonadales bacterium | reverse complement strand
CGTTGAGCCCCCAGCAATACACCCGGTTGCCGGTGCTCACTGCACAGGCATGGGACGCACCGGCACTGATCTGGACGAAGCGGATACTGGTCTTGACCAGCACCGGACGGGAACGGTTGGTGAGAGTGCCGTCGCCCAGCTGAGCCTCATTGTTGATGCCCCAGCACCAGGCCCGGTTTTCCAGGTCGATGCCGCAGGTGAAGTGGTGCCCGGCGCTGACCCGGTCCAGCAGGAGTGCGGCGGCGGCGGCCGCCAGGGCCGGCTCCGGCTGCTCCGAGGAAGGGGCGGTCACATCTTCCCGGCACGCGGCTAAAGCCAACGAGCCGGCCAGGATGAGCCAACAACTCAGCCGTGCGAATGATTGCGGCATACTTCCTCGGGGTTGAGGTACTCCATAGGATGGTCCGCTCCGCTCAAGCCTAAGTCAAGTCGTTGCAGTGCGGGAGGAAGCCCAGCGCCGGTACTGGCGCGCCGGGATCCTACTCTGGCTTCCACAGTGCCGCGTGTCCCTCGTAGTTCACCACGATCCAGCCCGATCGGTTGATGCCGGTCGCACCGCCGGGACCCAGCCGGGACATGACACCATTTTGCCATACGAAGGCGTGATAGGAGCCGTCGGATATCTGGCTGGACCCGACTATCTGGCCCACGACGTTTATCGCGGCTGCGGAACTGGTCCGGCCGCCCAGCGTACCCAGATCGGTCATCACCCCGCTCTGCCACAGGAAGGCATGACTCCGGCCGGGGCTGGTACCGGCAATGCCGACCACCTTACCCTCACCATTGATGGCCATTGCGAAGCTGGTGTTCCCGCCGAGCGTGCCCAGATCGGTCATCACCCCGTCCTTCAGGCGAAAGGCACGCCGGTAGGTCATACCCGGTCTCTGGAAGTCACCGACCACCCGGCCTCCGTTGTTGATGCTCCAGGCCCGGCCAAAGGTCTTCTCCAACCCGCCGCCCAATCGCCTCATCGTCCCTGCTTCCCAGATGAACGCGCGGATCGACCCAAACGTCCCCCGACTCCACCCCACAACCTGCCCCAGGTCGTTGATGCTGCGGGCCGAGCTCCAATCTCCACCGAGGGTGCCGAGATCCCTCATCACCCCGTTCTGCCAGAGAAACGCATGCAGTTCCCCGGCGGCCGTGGAGCTCTCGCCGACTACCTGGCCGGCTGCGTTGATGGCGTAGGCGAAGCTGGTTGGGCCCCCCAGGGTGCCGAGATCTCGCATGACGCCGTTTTTCCAGAGGAAGGCGTGGAGTTCGAGATCAGGAGTTTGACTGTAGCCCACCACATGGCCCGCGTTGTTGATCGCGAAGGCCTCGGCCTGGTCACCGCCCAGAGTGCCCAAGTCGGTGACCGTATAGTTCGCCGCGGTGGCGGCGAGATTCGGGCTCGATTCGGATACGTCAGGAGACGTCGTCTCTTCCTGGCAGGCGGTGAGGGCAAGGGCGAACGCCACCAGCCCGGCAGCGATCGGGCGACTACGGTCCCGCATCATAGGTCCTCCGAAGGGGAAGGCTCAGCATGGAGGCTGGGCCACGGGCGAGTCTTCATGAGACTCAGTGAGTCCTGCAGCTACGCCCGCACGTTGGGGCGACCCAGTCAAGCGCCAGTCAAGTCGCTCGGACCCAGATCGCAAACCCCATCTCCTCGGTATCTTCGTGTCATGCCGCTGCGCCTTGCCATCCTCACTATCTCCGATGCCGGTAGCCGGGGCGAGCGGAGCGATTCCTCGGGCGACCTCATCGCCTCCTGGGCCAAGGAGCGCCGTTACACCGTGGCCCAGCGGGCCCTCATTCCCGACAACACGGTGCGGATCTCGGCGACCCTGGCCGAGTGGGCCGACGGCGACAAGGCCGATCTCATCCTCACCACCGGCGGCACCGGACTCACCGGCCGCGACGTCACTCCCGAAGCCACCAGCGCCGTCCTGGACAAGCAAGCACCCGGCATCGCGGAGGGGCTGCGGATGACCTCGTTCCCCCGCTTCCCTCGGGCAGCGCTGTCCCGCGGCACCGCCGGCGTACGAGGCAAGACGCTCATCGTCAATCTTCCTGGAAGTCCCGGTGGGGTGCGTGACGGGCTTGAGGTGTTGGCCGGCCTGGTGGAGCACGCGGTGGAGCTGGTGCGAGGGGTGAAGACGGACCACTGATTGGACGTCAGTCGCCAGTCGCCAGTCGCCAGTCGCCAGTCGTCAGCGTCGGAGTACATCCCCCATTCGAGGTTACGCATGCGCCGAGTCCTTCGCGAGAACGGGTTGAGCATCGCCCTGATCTCATTGTTTCTGATCTTCTGGGTCGGCCAGAGTGTGGTGGGGTACCGGGAGCACAACAATGAGCAGCGCGAGCACGGGCAGACCGAGATCGCCTTCGGTCCCTACCTGCGCTCGGCCCACTTCTGGGAGGCGACCGCGGAGAACTGGGAGAGCGAGTTCTTACAGATGTTCGGCTACGTGATCCTCACCGCCGTGCTGTTCCAGAAGGGCTCGTCGGAGTCGAAGGACCCGGAGAAGTCGGAGGAGCCGGTGGATCGCGATCCGCGGGCCAGCCGGAACAAGCGAAACGCGCCCTGGCCGGTGCGTCGGGGCGGTTGGGTCCTCAAGCTGTACGAGCAGTCGCTGTCGCTTGCCTTCCTGCTCTTCTTCCTGGTGAGCATCAGCCTTCATGCCCTTGCGGGCAACCTGGAGTACAACCAGGAACAGGCCGACCACGGAGAGGCCGGGACCAGGTCGGTGCTGCAGTACGTCGGCAGCTCCCAATTCTGGTTCGAGTCGCTGCAGAACTGGCAGAGCGAGTTTCTCGCCATCGCCAGCATGGTCGTCCTGTCCATCTTCCTGCGGCAGCGCGGGTCACCGGAGTCGAAACCGGTGGATGCTCCCCACAGTGAGACGGGCGAATGAGTCGTCGCTCAAGGTGAACGTCGCCAGCTCTTTGCCGGCCGAGCTCGCAGGTCAGCCGCAATGTCATCCATGGCGCTCTGATAGGCAGCCTGCCCCATGATGGTCGAGTCATACCGCCACATCAACAGACCGGACCCGGCGGGCCCCAGGATCAGACCGGCATCTCTCAGCTCACTCGCGCTCATCAGGCATTCCTTACCGTCTCTGGTACAGTCAGGCCCCGAGTGGCCGCCGCCCAGGATGTTCATGCTGAACACGATGCTCACCCGGTCCGCGGCGGCCATGGCGAGACCCGCATCCCTGAACGCCGTCGGCGTCTCGGTGCCCTGGCCGCCGCCGTCCCGTACATCGTACTCGAACTGGCTCACGATGAAGTCACATACCCCGTAGTGCTCCTCGCGCCGCCACCAGTGCACCGCAAAAACGCCGACGGGCAGGGTGGGAAAGATTCCCTTCACATAGGCACACATCGTATCCACGACGGCCTTCGTCATCGGTCCCCAGCTCGCCATGCGAGACGGCTCATCCATCACCGAGCTCCCTAGGACGACACCATCCGCCACCGCTTGCGCGACCGCTTCCGTAATCGCGCTGGTGTCATAGCCGTCCATTCCGGAGCCAGGGTAGAGCGGATTACCGTGCTTCCACTTCTCCAGGTCAAACCGCCCATTGGTGGTATACCGGTCGGTTCCGCCTCCGGTCAGTGTCAGCACCAGCTTCAACCCCTTGGCTCGGGCCGCGTCGATGCGGGCCAGAATGTGCGGCCGCCCGTCCCCTTCGTCCCGCCAGGTGGTGAAGTCCAGGCTCATGCTGAATGAGCTCACCCCGATGCTCTCCGTGGTACCGGCGGTCTTCCAAAGACGGGTGGGACCAAATGGTATACCCCCAGCAGGTGATGGTGGTGGTGGCGGCGGCGGCGGTGGGGGTGAGGAGGTTACCGTGACGTTCTGGGTTCCGGAGGACGTCCTGTTGGGAGACCCGGTGTGGGTCGCCGCCAGCTGCACCGTTCCGGATCCGGGAGCACCCGAGACCAGGGGAACGATCACCTCCATGGTCGCCCCGCCGTC
>DASRIN010000402.1:0-4073 GCA_035649975.1 Gemmatimonadales bacterium | reverse complement strand
GCGGGCGCAGCCCTGAGGTGGCCGCGGAGGCGGCCGTCAACGGAAGTAAGCTGGCGGACTCGACGGTACGGGCCCAGCTGATCGAGGGCGGTGCCGCAGCGGTGGCGAAGTCAACCGATCCGCTGGTCGTGCTGGCCCGCAGGCTCAATCCAATCGCCATGCGGGTACAGCAGCGCGCCGCCCGGCTCAACGATGTGATCTCGGCGAACGCGGAGAAAGTGGGCCAGGCAATCTATGCCGCCTACGGCCGGTCCCTCCCGCCCGACGCCACCTTCAGTCTCCGGATCAGCGACGGGGTGGTGAAGAGCTATCCCAACAACGGAACCTTGGCACCGTACAAGACCACGTTCTATGGGCTCTATAACCGCTCGGCGGAGTTCGATGATAAGCCTCCGTTCAAGCTGCCCGAGCGGTGGAAGACCCACCGGGCCCGGCTGGACATGTCCCAGCCATTCAACTTCGTCACCACCAATGACATCATCGGCGGCAACTCGGGGAGCCCGGTGATCAATCAGAACGCCGAGGTGGTAGGACTCATCTTCGACGGCAATATCCAGCAGCTGCCGAATCGCTTCCTCTATACTGATGAAGAGGCCCGGGCCGTCGCGGTACACTCCCGCGGCCTTACCGAAGCGCTGCGGAAGGTGTACGAGGCGGACCGGATCGCGGATGAGTTGGAGGGGGCCCAACCCCAGGTCAGGCGGGTCCCTCTCCAGGGCGACAGTCTCCGCCGGGCGCCCCAGGCGAGAGACAGCGTGAGTGCGGGGCGGTAAGCCTCATCCCCTTGTCGCCCTAAAGGTTCCTTTCAGCACCTTCCCGCCCTTCGGCGACCGCGCGGTGTAGCTCCCCACCAGCGTGTCGCCGATCACCCGCGCCTGGGTCCGGGTCACTACCTGGGTCTTGAGCGTGGGGCTTCGGTGCAGCTCCGATTCGTACACGATCACGGTATCGGTGGTAGACACCACTTTCACGTCGTACTGCTCCCCTCCCTCAAATGCAATGTTGCCGGTCAGGCTGCCATCCGGCGCCCTGGTCCAGGTGATGGTGAACGGTTGACCCCGGCTGGAACCGGCATCGTAGCCCTGGGCCTTCCAGCTGCCGAGGAGACGATCGGGCAGGGCCGTCATCGTCTGGCCGCCCGGGCCGCTGGTGGCTCGGTCGCTGGTGTCGGCGAGCGCGGTTGTGTCGGCGGCTGAAACGTCACGGGCAGTGTCCCGCCGCTCACAAGCGGCAAGAGCCAGTAGCGTGCAGAGCAGGTAGCGCATGGATCACTCCGGAGAGGTGATGAATGAAGATGGCGGGTAGGCGGGTAGGCGGGTAGGTGACCCGCGCCACTCCGCGTCATGCATCGTCCCCACCGACAGGGCCGCCCTCCGATCGTAGGTTGGAGACGCAGGCCGAATCACCGCCCGGCGCCGCCGGGCAATCCAGGGGGACCATATGGAACCACGTGTCTTTGCTCACTCCCAGAGCTACCGGCTCCGGGAGCGCATGAATGAAGCCCAGATTCGACATGGCCAGGAGATCCGCGCCGACCTGACCGGCATCCGGGTGACCGCCGCGGTTGAAGGTTGGCGGACCACGCCCGACACCAACGTTGGTGCGATCTTCTTCTGCACCATGGGACCGATCCACATCCGCGAGGTGCTGAGTCAGGGCGACGGCAATCCGCTGCCCACCGAGGTCGTGCTCGACGGGCTGACCGTACCCGAGCCCGGGACCTATGACATTCTCAACGCTCTGGTCCACTCCAACGGATCACTCCTGGTCCGGGCGGATGCCAGGACCCAGGTGGTGCCGCGGGCGCTAGGCGCCGGGCTGCCCTGGGTGTGATCCTGGCCGTTCGGAGCAAGGGGGACCGTCATTCTGAGCGAAGCGAAGAATCCCTCATCTGGCAGAGAGATCCTTCGCTGCGCTCAGGATGACATAACAGGTTCTGCCGCAGGAGAAGACTCAGCCCCCGCACGCACCCTTCGCAGCAGCAGTAGGATCATCACCGCCGTCGCAATGGAGATGCCGGCGCAGACGGCCGACGCGACCTGGAACGCCTCGACGAACGACCCCCGGGCCATCGACGCCAGATCGGTTCCCACCGGACCGGACAGTTTCCCCGCCTCGGCGAGCGCAGCGCCCAGGGTGCTGCGGGCGACTTCCGCCGCGGGTAGTGGAACCCCCGCCGGCACTGCATGAGCCATCGCGGCACGATATACCGCGGTCCCCACACTCCCTAAGACGGCGATACCGAGTGCGCCGCCCAGCTCCGAGCTGGTCTCTGAGATGGCACCTGCCGCACCCGCGCGCTCGACCGGTGCGCATCCCACGATGAGATCGGTGGCAAGGATCACGACCGGGGAGATACCGATCGAGTAGATCACCATCCCGGCTACCAGCACAGCGAGACTGGTGCTCCGGTCTACCATAGCCAAAACTCCGAAGCCCACCGTGGCGATGAGCAAGCCCACGCTCATCACGTACACCGGCCGCACCTTGCGCGCGATCGCCGGAACCAGCAGGGACCCGGCGATGTAGGCCAGCATGGACGGCACGGTCCAGAGCCCAGCTTCCAGAGGCGACAGTCCCATCACCAGCTGGAGATACTGGGCGATGAAGATGTAGCCTCCGAATCCCACGAAGGTGGCGAGGGTGTAGGCACCCAGTGAGGCGCTGAACGTTGGCGAGCGGAAGAGATGGAGATCGATGAAGGGATGGGCCAGCGTCCGCTGGCGGCGGACGAAGAGGTATCCGAGACCGGCTCCGGCAAGGATGGCCAGCACCTGCAGCCAGTCCAAACCGTCCTCCGCGATCCGCTTGAGTCCATAGATCACGAGCAGGACCGCGGCCAACGACAGCACGGCGCTGAGAAGGTCGAGTCTGCCGGCCTTGGGATCGCGAAACTCCGGCAGCAGCATCGGACCCACGGCCAGCAAGAGGAGCATGACCGGGACGCCGAGAAGGAAGACCGATCCCCAGTTGAAGTATTGCAGCACGACTCCGCCGAGGAGCGGCCCGATCGCCCCGCCCACCGAGTAGCTGGTGACCCAGACACCGATGGCGAAGGTGCGCTGTGCCGGATCGAGGAACATATTGCGGATGAGGGACAGGGTGGACGGGGCAAGCGTCGCCCCAGCCACTCCCAACACGGCGCGAGCGGCAATCAGCATGCCGGCGCTGTCTGCGAAGGCAGCGAAGATCGAAGCCAGGCCGAATGCAGCGGCGCCAATCATCAATAGCCGGCGCCGCCCGATCCGGTCGCCCAGAGTGCCCATGGTGATGAGCGATCCGGCGACCAGGAATCCGTAGATGTCGAGGATCCAGAGGAGCTGGGCGCTGCTGGGCTCGAGATCCCGGCTGATCGCCGGCACGGCGAGGTTGAGCACCGTGAGGTCCATCGAGTACAGCATGCAGGGCAGGGCGATGACCGCGAGCCCGATCCACTCTCGGCGAGTCGCCCGAGCTTCAGTCATTGTGAGAGCATGAGACTATGAGCCCGCGCACCACATCGGAGACGCTTCCCATCGCCCCACCGATCGAGCCAATGCTGGCCAAGCTGGCGGAGGAGCTGCCCTCGCCGGGGCCGTTCCTGTACGAGCCCAAGTGGGACGGGTTCCGGGCCATTGTCTTTCGCGGCGCCGACGACGTCTACATCCAGAGCCGCGACACCCGGCCGTTCGACCGCTATTTCCCCGAGCTGCACGAAGCCCTGCTTCAGCGGCTGCCGCCGAACTGCGTGCTCGACGGCGAGATCGTGATCATGGCGCCTCATGGTCTCGACTTCGACACCCTCCAGTTGCGGCTGCATCCGGCGGCCTCCCGGGTGGCCAAACTGGCCAAGGAGACGCCGGCTTCCTTTGTCGCCTTCGACCTGCTGTCGGTAGGGGGCGAGAATCTGATGCCGAAGCCACAAAGGGAGCGGCGAACCCGGCTGGAGCGACTGCTGGCGGGTGTCGGTCCACCGGTCTATCTCACTCCGGTCACCCGCGATCGGGCGCTCGCGCTCGAGTGGCTGGACCAGTTCGAGGGCGCCGGGCTCGACGGAGTCATCGCCAAGCCGGAGGAGAGTCCCTACCAACCGG
>DASRIN010000401.1:0-3412 GCA_035649975.1 Gemmatimonadales bacterium | reverse complement strand
GATCTCCGCTTCGCAGGCCGGGTCTCCGCAGAACCCGCCATACACCAGTCCACCCTCTCCTTCCATCTTCGCAATGAACTCACTCTTGCTGGCACCCCGCAGGGTGGCCGCCTCCCGCCGGTCCAGCGCGGCCTTCAAGAGATTGTCCTGCATCTCATTCATTGCGACGGTCAGGCGGCCGGCGATGCCTTCGGCCGGCACCGACTCTTTCTTGCCACCAGTCCGGCGAGCCAGCACCACGGAGCCGGAGGCCACGTCGCGGGGTCCGATCTCGATCCGGAACGGCACCCCACGGCCTTCCCACTCGTAGTACTTGGCGCCGGGCTTCATTCCTTCCCGGGCGTCGAGGTGGGCTCGGATCCCGCTGGACGCCAGCTCTTTGCGCAGGCGATCAGACGCCTGCATAACCGTGGTCCGTTCCTCGGCGCTCTTGTAGATCGGGACTATCACCACCTGGTACTGCGCCAGACGAGGCGGACACACCAGACCCAGATCATCACTGTGGGTCATGATGAGTGCTCCGATCAGACGGGTCGAGGCTCCCCAGGACGTGTTCCAGACGAAATCCAGATCGCCGTTCGCGGTCTGAAAAGTGACTTCGAAGGCGCGGGCGAAGTTCTGACCCAGGTTATGGCTGGTGGACGCCTGCAGCGCCTTGTTGTCCTGCATCAAGGCTTCGCAGCTGTAGGTTCGCAGCGCGCCGGCGAACCGCTCGCTATCCGTCTTCCGGCCGGTGATCACCGGCATGGCCATCCACTCTTCCATGAAGGTGCGATACACCCCGAGCATGCGGAGCGCTTCCTCCTCGGCCTCAGCCTCGGTGGCATGCGCCGTGTGGCCCTCCTGCCAGAGGAACTCCGTGGTGCGCAGAAAGAGACGGGTCCGCATCTCCCAGCGCACCACGTTGGCCCACTGATTCATCAGCAACGGGAGGTCGCGGTAGCTCTGAATCCACTTGGCGAACATGGCATAGATGATCGTCTCGGAGGTCGGACGAATGACCAGTGGCTCCTCCAGCTCCTTGCCGCCACCATGCGTCACCACCGCTGTCTCAGGCGCAAATCCCTCTACGTGCTCGGCCTCCCGGGAGAGAAAGCTCTGGGGGATGAACAACGGGAAATAGGCGTTCTGGTGCCCGGTATCCTTGAACATCTGATCCAGGGCACGCTGCATCTGCTCCCAAATGGCGTAGCCGTTTGGTCGGATGACCATGCACCCGCGGACCGGGCTGTAGTCGGCCAGCTCGGCTCGGGCGATGACCTCGTTGTACCAGGCACTGAAGTCGGCGGCCCTGGTGGTGAGCGCTTTGTTCTCAGCCATGAAGCCGTTTCTTGATGGTGTCCACGATCGACGTTTCCTGAATGTTTTCCTGGGTGCCCGAGGTCAGATCTTTGAGCACCAGCTCGCCGCGGGCGCGCTCGTCCGGGCCGATGACCACGGCAAGGCGCGCCTGCCGAGCGTCCGCCAGCTTGAGCTGCTTCGCGAGGCTCTGGGGACTCATTGCGTACTCTACCCGGATACTCGCGTCTCGGAGCAGATGCGACAGCCGCAATACGTGACTGAGATCATCCTGAGTGACAAAGGCCAGAAACACATCGATCGACGGATAGCTCGCCTGGGTGAGTCCCTTCTCTTTCAGCAGCTCCCCTAGCACGACGTCTCCCATTCCGAACCCCACGGCCGGTAGCGTCACCCCGCCAAGCGCATCGAGCAAGTTGTCGTAGCGGCCTCCCCCGCAGATGGCGCGCAGCGTACGCCCAGCGTCGAACAGCTCGAACACGACGCCGGTGTAGTAGGCGAGCCCGCGAACGATGGTCAAGTCCAGGTCTACGTATTCACCCAGGCTCATGGCCTCCAGTGCGGCGTAGGTTTGTCGCAGCGGCTCGGCTGCCCTATGGCTCTCCTGCGAGCGCTTGAGCTCGGCGTTCAGAGCATCCCAGCCTCGTATCTTAGCCACCTCGTACAGGTCAGACAGGGTAGCCTTCCCAAGCACTTCAGAGGTAGACGAGAGCCTTTCGGCGTCCTCGCGTTTCGTCCGCTCGATCTTGTCGATGAACTCGTAGGCCTTTCCCATCCCTTGGTCCGGAACTCCCCGGTGCCTGAGAATGGCAGTGAGCACCCGCCGATCCGAGAGGCGCACCCGGACCGTGTCCGGGCCGAAGCCGAACACCCGCATGACGTCGAGGGCGAGCGCAATGATCTCAGCGTCCGCCAGCGGGCTCGACTCCCCGATCAAATCACAGTTGAGCTGGAAGTGCTCTCGAAGTCGCCCCCGTTGCTGCCGCTCGTAGCGGAACAGCTGGGGAATGGAAAACCACCGGATGGGCTTGCGGAGCTCACCGGCGCGCGCGGCCACCATGCGGGCCAGCGTCGGCGTCATTTCGGGCCGCAGCGCTACCTGACGCTCCCCCTTGTCGGTGAAGCTGTACAGCTGCCCCACGATCTCGTCGCCGCTCTTACCGGTATAGAGATCCAGCGGCTCCAGAGGCGGCCCGTCGTATTCCTCGAAGCCGTAGCGCGTTGCCACCGCACGCCAGGTGCTGAAGATATGTGACCGGAGCGCCAGATCGGTGGGGTAAAAATCACGAAAGCCCGGTAGGGCCTTGGTTTTCATGGGGGGAGTATAAAACGGTAAGCGGTAAGCGGTAAGCTGTGAATAAAGAGGTTAGATCTCCATGCCGAGCTCCTGCATCACATCTCCAACTGTGTGAAAGGACCCTGTCACCAGCGCCGTGCCGGCTCCCTCTTGCACCCGCGCAATGGCCTCCCTGAAGTCGGGCACGAGGGTCCACTCGGCGTGAGCCGGCGGGCGCGCCGGATCGCGCAGCCAGCGTCGGAGCCACTCGATGTCCCATCCCCGAGCTGCGGCCGTCGGCGCAATGGTGAGAAATCCGCGGTCAATCACCTGATCCAGTTGCACCAGCATCCCGGCCCATTCCTTGTCGCCCAGAATCGAGACCAGCGCGTGAAGCGGACGAGCGGGCCGCATCACCTCGAGAGCCGTCACCAGAGACCGCACCCCGTCAGGATTGTGGGCGACATCGAACAGCCACCGCCCCCGCCGATCCAGGCGCCCTGGAACCCGAGCCGCCCCAAATGCGGTCTCCAGCTGATCCTGGGTGGGCCGGTACGGCTGAGGCAGCGCTGCCAGCATCGCCTGCGCCACGGCCGCGTTCCGGCGCTGATGCGCGCCGGCTAGACTCAGCGGTCCGCACCACTGGTAATCCGGCGGCAGTACTCTGACGTCGGCTCTCGCCCGTCGAGCCTCCCGTCGTAGAACCTTCACCAGCCCAGGATCGGTCTCCCCGATAACGAAGGGAACTCGTGGCTTGGCGATGCCGGCTTTCTCGCAGGCGATCAGCTCCAGGCTGTCGCCCAGGTACTTCATGTGGTCCCGCTCGATCTTGGTAAT
>DASRIN010000400.1:0-4220 GCA_035649975.1 Gemmatimonadales bacterium | reverse complement strand
ACAGAAGGGGTATTGGCCACCGATCTGGACCGGGGTGGCCGGGTCGAGATCCGTGCTCACACGGTTGTGGTGGCGGCCGGACCCTGGACTGGTGACTTGATTTCAGGCACTCTGAACCCAGGCTCGAGGATCGAGCGTCCTCGCGCTTTGGCCCTGAACCTTCTCATTTCCCGACCCCTCTCGAGCGTGGCGGTAGGGGTTCAGGCCCGAAGCACCGCGGAGCAGGACCCGGTCGGTGGTGGCAATCGGTTTCTCTTTGCCGTTCCCCAGGATGGAAAGTCGCTTCTGGGTACTTGGTATGGCGTGGGCCAGGGGAGCAGTCCTCCCCCGGCTCCCGAACGGGGAGGACGGATTTTACTCGAGGAGTTCAACCAGGCTTGTCCAGGGCTCGAGTTATCCCCGAGGGATGTCCTGGACTGCCAGTGGGGTTGGCTGCCACTGAAAGCCGGCGGCCTCAGTGCTCTGGCTGAACGGCCGCCGATCATCGACTACGGAATGGCAGGCCCAGCCCGCCACCTGCTTTCGGTCGAGGGCGTAAAGTATACCACCGCACGAAGTGTGGCTGAGCGAATCGTTGACTGGGTGTTCCGAGATATGGGCAAACCGGCGCCGCGCTGCTCTACCGATCAGGTGCCCCTGAGCCTGTCAGGGTACGACCGGCGTCTGCCCCCACCCGAAGGGGTGACGCGGGAGGACGTTCACCATGCGGTGCGACAAGAAATGGCGTTGAAGCTGAGTGACATCGTGTTTCGGCGCACCAGCCTGGGGACGACACCCCTGGCCCGGTCCACCGTTGCCCACGCCGCGGTGTGGGCCGGTGCGGAGCTGGGTTGGGACACCTTGCGGCAGGAAGCCGAGATCGAGGAGGTCATGCGCCAGCACGGGGCCCAGCGCGCCGACAGGGAGCCTGTCGGGTGAGAATCCTGGTGCTCGCGCCACACCCCTTTTTCCAGGCACGGGGCACGCCACTCGCCGTGCGCCGGGTTCTGGAGTTCCTCAGCGCCCGGGGACACCAGCTCGATCTCCTCACCTTCCATGAAGGTGAGGACGTCGACATTCCCAACTGCAGGATTCACCGCATTGCCCGGCCGCTCTGGATCCGGAATATCCGGCCGGGATTTTCGCTGAAGAAAGTGGTGTGCGATCTGTTCATGTTCGCCAAATGCCTCCGCATGGTGCGAAAGCATCGCTACGACCTCATCCATGCCGTCGAGGAGTCGGCCTTCATCGCCGCGGCAATGCAGCGCCTGGCCGGTATTCCGTACGTGTACGACATGGATTCATCACTGGCGGAGCAACTGGTCGATGCCTACCCCGGACTCCAGTTCGCGTTCGCCACCCTGCGGCGTTGCGAGGGCGTTGCGGTTCGCCACAGTCTCGGCGTGCTCACCGTGTGCGCCGCCCTGGAGGACGTTGCTCATGGGCACGATCCCAGCAAGCCGATCGGCCGGGTAGAGGACACGACGCTCCTGGGACCGGATCAGCACCCTAGTGGAAACGGCCACAGCGCCGAAAGCATTTTGCCAACCGGCGTGGACCACCACAGTCCGGTGGCAATGTATGTGGGGAATCTCGAGCGCTACCAGGGCATCGGTCTGTTACTCGAGGGCTTTCGGCACACCCTCCTTCGGATCCCCACCGCGCATCTGGTCATTGTCGGTGGATTGAAGGAGGACATCGCCCATTATGGGCGAAGGGCCAGCCAGCTGGGCATTGCCAGCCGGGTGCACTTCCTCGGGCCCCGGCCGATCAGCGCGCTCGACGGGCTGTTCCGGCGGGCCGATGTGCTGGTGTCGCCTCGACTCAAGGGACTCAACACGCCGATGAAGATCTATTCGTACCTTGACTCGGGCACCGCGGTCCTGGCCACCCGGCTCCGGACCCATACCCAGGTGCTCGATGACCACACTGCGTACCTGGTTGAGCCCGACCCTGAGGCGCTCGGCGACGGGCTGGCCGATCTGCTCAGCGATCCGGTGCTGCGAGAGCGGCTGGCCAGCCAGGCCAAGGCATACGTCCAGCGGGAGTTTACCCCTGAGGCTGCCCATCGTAAGCTCCGTTCGTTTTACACCATGATGGAGTCCCGGGCGAGCGGGGCCGCATCGTGAAGAAGCTGTGGTACTCTCCGACGCTCCGGAGCGTCGTCGTCTATGGCGCGTCGGGTCTCGGGTTTGCGGGAGCCAATCTCATTCTCGCCCGGGTCCTGCCCACCGCTGAATACGGCCTGTTTACCCTGGTGATCGCACTGATCAATCTGAGCTTTGCCCTTGCCCCTGCTGGAGTGGACGGCATGGTGAACCGGCACCGACTGGACGCCGGCCCGCGGCTCCTGCGGCGCACCCTGGAGGCGGGGCTAATCGTCGGCGTCGGCTTCGTGCTCATCGCCGAAATTGGCTACCACATGAGCGTACCACTGATCCTCGTGGTCTTCCTGTCCACCCTTGCCGGCGGAGCCATGCTGGTTGCGGGGGCCCAGTTCCAGAGCGAACAACGGTATGGGATCTCACTGAGCCTGAGCCAGAGCCCCAACCTGTTCCTCATCCTGGCCGCGCTGGCGGTGGTAGCCTCCGGCGTTCGAGCGGTCTGGCTTCCACTCGCCATCTGCGCGCTCGGGTTCATCCTGGCGGCCATCTTCGGCTGGTGGGTGCTGTTGCGCGAGCGGGCACGCAAGCCCGTCGGTGCAAGCTCATTCCCCTGGACCGAGGCCCTGTCTTTCGCCGGGCTGAACGCGGCTGGACTGCTCCTGGTCCAGCTCGACCGACTGATCATTCCGCACGTCCTGCCCATCCACGAGCTTGCCACGTTCGGCGTGCTGGCTGCTATTGCCGGCTCCCTGTTTCGGGTCCTGTCGATGGGCGTGGGCTACACCCTTGTGCCCCGTCTCCGGGCGGCGGAGAGCGTACTCGAACGGCGCCGGCTGGTAGCGCACGAGGCCACGCTGGTGAGTGCGATTGTGGTGGGCGGCTCAATGGCCATCTGGTTTCTCACCCCGTGGATCGAGCGATCGTTCTTGGCAGGCAAGTACCACCTCAGCGGATCGCTTCTGCTGGCAGCTATCGTCAGTGGCGTGACGAAGATCATGAATTCCTTCACCAAGTCGGTTGTCGCTGCGTTAGCCACTCCTGCCGAGTTGTCCAGTGTCAATCTGTTGGGATGGGTCTCGGTGGGAGTAGCGGTCGTTGCGGCCCTCGTAGGGGCCCATTGGGGGCTGGCGGGCGTAATGTACGGGGTAGCGCTCGGATGGTTTACCCGGGGGCTGACTGCCTTCTACCTCACACTTCGCTATCTCAAGCTGCCGCAGGTGGTTCCAGTGACAGCCCCAAGAATGTCGCCTCCCAGCTGATGAAAATCGTCTACATCACGCAGCGCCTGCCCTTCGGCACCGGTGAGACCTTTGTAGTACCCGAGGTGCAGGCGTTGCTCGATGCCGGCCACGAGGTTCGCATCGTGCCGCGGATCTCCAGAGAGCCGGTCATACATGACGATGTGAGTGCCCTCCTTCCCCGTACCTGCCGGCTTCCTGGCGCCTTCCGCATCGCTACAGCATTAGCAGCTCAGTTGGCGCGGGATCCTCGTGGGACGCTGCAGATGTTCTGGGCTTTGCGCCACACGCGACCACTCTGGCGGGCGATTCTCAACTCCCGAGCAACGGTCCATGGGATCTGGGTAGGACAGATGGCGAAGGCCTGGGGCGCACAGCATATCCACGCGCATTGGTCCTATCTCACCGCCACGCTCGCGATGAGTGCCAGCACCGTGACCAAGATCCCGTGGAGCTTCACGGCTCATCGCTATGACATTGTCCGCAACAACCTGCTCGCCCAGAAGCTGCGCTCGGCTCGTTTCGGCCGGTTCATCAGTCAGGAGACACTCGCGATGGGTCGTTCCCTCGTACCCCCAGACGCGATGGCGCGGGCGATTCTGCTGCATATGGGGGTCGTACTTCCGGGCCTTCCGGAGGGCCGTGCACCGCAGCGGGCTAGACCGATCGTGCTATGTCCTGCACGGTTGATACCGGTGAAAGGACAGGCCTATTTGCTCGATGCAGCTGCTCATCTACGGCAGCGAGGGGTTGTCTTCGACCTCTGGTTGGCAGGTGACGGACCGGACCAGAACAGGCTCACCAGGAAAATTGAACGGCTCGGCCTGGCTGCCTCGGTGCGCATGTTGGGAATGGTACCCCATGCCGAGCTGCTGCGGCTGTACCGGGAGCAGGAGGT
>DASRIN010000399.1:0-4525 GCA_035649975.1 Gemmatimonadales bacterium | reverse complement strand
TCCGGCGAATAGCGGAGCACAACAGCGGAACGGGTGCGGCCTACACCCGCGCCCGGCGGCCAATCAGGCTGGTCTATTGGGAAACGGCGGATGATCGCTCGGGCGCGCTCCGGCGGGAGCACGCCATCAGGCGGTTGACCCGCAGAGAGAAGGAGGCGCTGGTGAGAGTATTTACGATCGTTGACGGTCGTAGCTCGGAGCCGGCGAGGATCTAGCACCGGTCAAGCCCGCCCCGGCCGGCAGCTCCGAGAGCGAGCTAGGAGAGTCGAGGTGGGCCCCTTCATCCACTCCCACACCCAACCGGCCCACCAGCTCGCCACCAAGCCAGGAGGTGACCAGTGCCAGCACGACACCCGAAAGCGCGGCCACAATGGCCCCGGTCGGGGGTGTCTCGGGAGCGTCTTGCCGCAGGACCCAGCTCAGGATAAAGAGCGCCAGCACCATCACGTTGCCCACGCCATGATAGAGCCCGATCCGGCGGGCCCGAGTGCCGCTGGGAATGGCGATCCAATCCAGCCAGCCAAACACGGCGGCCGCCAAGCCTCCGATGATGCCGGCCCCGATCATGTAGTACGCCACGAGCGTCCACTGAGAGTTCCCCGAAACCAGGTAAATGATGTCGAAGATCACCGCGGTGGACAGCAGCCCCAACGGGAACACGATCAACATAGGGTGAACCGGATGACCGGCGAACTTGACCTTGCTCTCCATGGTGGATTCCAGCTCCTCAGCGGCCGAGCCGCTGTTGGAGGTTGTTGCTCAGGCGCGGCGTAGCAGAAAAATGCTTTGGCTGTGGACTGGGGGGATGTGACGCATGACCCTACGCGCTCGGCTTGGGCCTGACATCGAGGACCTCACGCACCTTGACGACCAAATCTATCGCGGAGAACGGTTTCTGAAGAAAGGACGCGTCGAAGGGCCGGTATTGGGGATCGAGCTTGTCCCCCTCGGCATAACCCGACATGTAGATCAGCTTGAGCTGGGGCCGGCTGGCCCGGAGCTGGGCGGCAAGCTCGAGTCCACCCATATCGGGCATGACCACGTCGGTCAGCACCAGGTCCACCGAACTGCCATGTTCCTCGAGGAACTCCAGGGCGTCCTGTCCGTTCCGTGCCTCGACCACAGTATAGCCCTCATTCCGCAGCACTCTGGCGGCGACGGACCGAACCGCGTCCTCGTCCTCGACCAGCAGGATCTTCTCGGACCCCCGGGTGGTGCCTGGCGGTGGGGCTGGTTCCAGGGTGGCTGAATCCTCTGGTTCCACCCGCGGGAAACAGATCTTGAAGGTGGTTCCCTGATCCGGCTCACTGTCGACCCAGATATAGCCGCCGCTCTGGGCCACGATTCCGTAGACGGTGGCGAGACCCAAGCCGGTATTCTGGGTAGCCGGCTTGGTGGTAAAGAACGGCTCGAACAACCGGGCCTTGACCTCTGAGGTCATCCCGTGGCCGGTGTCGCTTACAATGAGCATGACATACGGCCCTGCGGGGATGTCGAGTCCGACGTGATGGTAAGCGTACTCCCGGGGTAGGTCGACATCGAGAGTTTCAATGGTAAGTCGGCCTCCGCCGCGCATGGCGTCGCGCGCGTTCAGGGCCAGGTTCATGACCACCTGCTCCATCTGCCCGTAGTCCGCCTCGACCCCGCCCAGCTCGACGGAGAGCTGGGTGATCAGCTTGATATCCTCGCCCAGAAGCGGCCGCAGCATGCGTTCCATGCCGGAGACAACTTCATTGAGACTGAGCACGTGGCGGGCAACAAGTTGCTGTCTGCCGAAGCCGAGGAGCTGGCGAGTGAGATGCATGGCCCGCTCCGCCGCCTTTCTGATCTCATCGGCATCAGACCAGCGGGGGTCGCCCGGCTCCAGGGTGGTCAACAGAAAATCGCTGAACCCCATGATGATCATCATTATGTTGTTGAAGTCGTGAGCCACTCCGCCGGCCAGGCGCCCTACCGCTTCCATCTTCTGGGCCTGTCTGACCTGCTCCTCGGCGCGCCGCCGTTCGGTGATATCCTGCACGTTCACCGCATAGTAGATCACCTGCCCATCGGCATTCTTGACCGCGGTGGCATCAATGAGCGCCAGGAAGGTCTTCCCGTTGCGATGCACCCGCTCCGATTCCCAGATCTGGTGACCTCGGGCATCGAAGAGTGGGTTCATCCTGGGGAACTCCTGCTGCCCGGCTGACAGCTCCGCCATTGGCTTGCCCCGCAGCTCCTCGACGGTCCAGCCATGCATGGCCGCGAATGCCGGATTCACGCTTTCGATGGTACCCCCATCGGCGCTGACGATCGCGACACCCCAGCCAGCGTGCTCGAAGATTCTGGCCCAACGCTGCAGCTCCCGCCCGACCTCTACCCGCTGGCTGATGTCGCGCCCGACACCGACTATACCGGTGATCTCACCATAGGGGCCGTGCAGCGGTGAAAGCGTGGTCTGCATGTGACGGACACCGTTCCGGGTCTCGAGCGTCCACTCGTAGGTGACGGTCTCACCCGCCAGGGCTCGTACGTTGGCCTGCTCGTGGACCGCCGCGTTCTCCGCACCCACGATCTCGCGAGTCGTGCGTCCCACCAGACCAATTGGATTGATCCCCTCGCGCTCCAGCCAGCGTCCGAAGGCATCGACGCAACGCTGCTCGCGGTCGAGCCGAAACACTACGTCATCGATCGATTCCACCAGATGGCGGAAGCGCTCTTCGCTGGCAAGCAGGGCGTGCTCGGCATGGGTTCGATCCGGCAGCTCCCGGGCAAAGCACACCAGCCCGTTGTTGGTGCTCGCAAGGCGGATGGAGAACCACTGATTGAACCTGGGGACGAACTCTTCCAGCTCGGCTTCGCTCCCCTGTGCGTGGGCCCGAAACGCCTCCGCCTGTAGCCGGGTACCGGTCAACTGCGGCAGTGCGTGCCAGATGTTCTGGCCCAGCAGCCACGATCGGGGCAGGCCGAGCTTCGTCAGGATCGCGTCGGCGCTGGCATTCACCTGGGTGACCCGCCAGTCGTGGTCGCACCCCAGAAATGCCTCGCGCATGCCGTCGAGTATCTGTGCCGTGTAGCCGGCGAGCGGGTTTTCCCGCAGCAGAACCATCAGGCCATCGTCGGATGGGTAGGCCCGGATCTCTACCGACCCGCGAGTACCGGTGTCGGGGACCTCATGCACGACCGCCGTCTGGTCGGCGAAGGCGCGGTGGAGTGCACGGCCGAGGAGGGAGTCGGCCAGAGCTGGACGGTCCCAGATTACGGTGCCGAGGAGATCGTTTGAGGGGGAGCCGGAGAGGCGGGAGAGCACCCGCTCGGCCTGGCGGTTGAGGTAGGAGAAGCGCCAGTCGGGGTCCAGGGCAAAGAGACCTTCGCCGATGCGCTCAAGCAGATCCAGCGGTTGAGAGGCTTTCAGCAACCGATAGAACCTTGATGTTAAGGGAGGCGGTTGCAAACTAAGACCATCACCTCCCCCCTGCCAAGCTCACATCTGGTGTTCGTCCTGGTTGCTTGCTATCCGCTCGGGCGCATTTTCCGGGCCGGACGGGCTGCTGATCTCGGTTATCTCGGTGGGATAGAGCGCGCGGTAGATCTCCTCGTTCCGCTGGATGATGCGGACATAGTCCCGGGTCTCGACAAACGAGATCTGCTCGGCAAAGACCTCGGGGTCGGTAACCCCGTTGCGCTTGAACCACCGCTCCACTCGGGGTGAGCCGGCATTGTAGGCGGCCAGGATGTGGGCCCGCTGGTCATAGCGGGAGAGTAGTTCGCGCAGGTGGAACGCGCCGAGCTGAATGCTGACGTCCGGCTGGTAGAGGAGCACAGGATCCCACAGCGGATAGTTGAGCTCCTTGGCCAGTCGCTGACCCAGTTCGGGCATGACCTGCGCCAGTCCCCGTGCACCAGCGGGAGAGGTCGCGGAGGGATTGAAGTTGGACTCCTGCCGGATCAGCGCGGCCACGAAGCTGGGATCGAGTCTCTGTTCGGTTGCCTCGGCGAGCAGGGCATCGGCATGGACCACGGGATAGATCAGCCGCAGGGTCCGGGCATCGGCCGGTGCGCCCTGAGCCAGGGCCCGGCGAGCCAACTGGATGGCCTGGGAGGCCATTCCCTGGCTCCGGAATGCATTGGCCAGGACCAGCAGCCGCTCGGATGAGGTGTCCGCCGTCCGGGCCAGCCGGTCCAGCTCCCAGCGAGACTCCTGAGTCATCCTGAGCCGCCCGAGGAGAGCGGCGCGAGACACTGCGCGGTCGATGTCCGGATCGGTGGCGAAGGAGTCGGGGGCGGCGGGCGGGGACCAGGGACCGGTTCCCAGGCGGTTGGTACTCAGCGCGGCGTAATAAGACAGCGGGTCGCGAGACGTCACACTCTGCCAGCGGGCCCGGGCCGTGGCGCTGTCGCCGGCTCCTGCCCACGATCGGCCGGCCCAGTATACGGCACCCAGAGCTTCGTCGCTTCCTGGGTGGCGGGCCGCAAGCTGATCGAATTCCTTGGCTGCCTGCTGGTATCGTCCGCTCACAAAGGCTATGAGTGCCGCCCGGAATCG
>DASRIN010000398.1:0-2493 GCA_035649975.1 Gemmatimonadales bacterium | reverse complement strand
CATCGCGCAAAATCCACGGCTCTCGTCTCCCGAATGACCACGACTTTAATCTGCCCGGGGTATTGTAGCTCGCTCTCGATTTTCCGGGCGATGGACTCGGACAGCTGGGCGGCGGCGCCATCGTCAATGCGATCGGGGGTCACCACAACCCGGATCTCCCGTCCAGCCTGGATCACGTTGCTCTTCTCGACTCCGGCGAATCCGTTGGCGATCTCCTCCAGCCGGGTCAGCCGCTTCACATAGCTCTCGAACGCCTCCCGGCGGGCCCCGGGCCGAGAGCCGCTGATCGCATCGGCGGCCTGTACCAGCACCGACTCGGCCGACTCGTGAGGAACATCATCGTGGTGCGCCTGAATGCAATTAATCACGGCGGCGGTCTCGCCGTACTTCCGAGCCACCTCGACCCCCAGCTCCACGTGGGTCCCCTCGGAATCGTGGGTGAGCACTTTGCCGACGTCGTGCAGCAGGCCTCCGCGCTTGGCCAGAGCCACATCGAGGTGCAGCTCGGCTGCCATCATTCCAGCCAGCCAGGCCACCTCCTTGGAGTGATCCAGGATGTTCTGGCCGTAGGAGGTCCGGTACCGCATGCGGCCGATCAGCTTGATCATCTCGGGGTGGAGTCCGTGCACCCCGGTGTCATAGGCCGCCTGCTCGCCCAGCTCGACCAGCTGGGCATCGAGCTCTCGCTGAACCTTGAGCACGATCTCCTCGATGCGTCCGGGATGGATGCGGCCGTCGGTGATGAGCGCCTCCAGGGAGCGGCGGGCCACTTCACGCCGGATGGGATCGAAGCAGGAGATGATCACGGTGTCGGGCGTGTCGTCGATGATGACGTCGACTCCGGTGGCAGTCTCGAACGCCCGGATATTGCGGCCTTCCCGACCGATGATGCGACCCTTCATCTCATCAGTGGGCAACGCGACAGCCGCTACTGTGCTCTCCGCGGTGTGTTCGGCGCCCAGTCGCTGAATGGCGATCGAAATGATCCGGCGTGCGTCCCGGTCGGCCGTTCTGCGGGCCTGCTCCTTGATCTCACGCACCAGCGCAGCCGCCTGCCCTCGAGCCTCATCCTCGATCCGTTGCAGGATCTCCCGCCGGGCTTCCTCGGCCGTGAGGCCGGCGATCCGCTCGAGCTTGGCCTGCTGTTCCTGGGCCAGACGGTCGGCCTCGCCCTCGCGGTTGCGGAGGCTTTGCTCCCGCCGGCTCAGGGCTTCCTCCCGGCTCACCGCGTTGCCTTCGCGGACTTCGATCTCCTCCAGCTTGCGCTCCTGAGTGCGGGCACGCTCGTCGGCCCTGCGCTCCAGCCGCTCCCACTCCTCTCGCCGGCGCTGGATCTCACGGTCCAGATCTTCCCGCAGTTTGAGGGTTTCCATCTTGGCCGTGAGCATGAGCTCCGACTTGGTCGATTCGGCCTCCCGTTGGCTATCGGACCGAGCCCGTTCCGCCTCGGAGCGCGCCACCGCCAGAATGCCGGTCGCGCTCCGCCGCTGGCTCCGGATATAGAGAAGGATGAAGATCAGGGCGGCAGCCAGTCCGGCTGCCACCCCCGCGAGCATCGGCAGGAGCAACCCTTGCAGCATCAACCACTCTCCTCAGGAAGCTGCGCGGTTGCCGCGTTTGGCAGGCGGAAGGAGCCGGGCGAGATCGTCTGCCAAGGTGGAGAGCCGCTCGGCGATGTCCTGGTCGCCGCGACGGGCCTGAAACAGCTCGTCAGTGATGGCGAGGCCCGCCAGAATCGCGGCCTTATGGGATTCCACCATGGGCAGACTGTCCCGCACCCGCTTCAGTGCGGCGTCCAGGTACGCGGCCACTTCGCGGGTGTACTCGGCTGGGACTTCGGAGCGAACCGTGTACTCCTCGCCTCCAATGAAGACTCGAACCGCATTCTTGGTGGTGCTCACGCTGCGTTGCCTCCGCCATGCTGTTCGAGAAAGGAGAGCCGGCCGGCAAGCGCACTGAGCCGCTCCTTGGCCGCCTCGATGCGCGCCCTCATGGCCTGGTTCTCGGTCTCCAGTTCGATGATGCGCTGCCGGGCCTGGGTCAACTCCGGACCGGCGACAACGCCGCCGTTGTCGCGGGCCTGTTGCAGCTCACCCTCGGCCTTCAGGGTTCGCCGGCGCCAGCCGGCCAGCTCCTCGGCCAAATGCTGGACGACCTGCTCCAGGTCGCCGAGAGCTTTCTGGTCGGGACGGTCATAATAGGTCAGGCTCATGCTCCACCTGCTGCGCCGGCGTCCCGGCGCTGAATCTCCAGCTCGCGCTCCAGCGCGGCGAGCACGCGCTTCTCCGCTTCCTCGATCTCACTGTCGCGTAGGGTGCGGTCGGGTGCACGGAACGTCAGTCGAAATGCGACGCTCCGGGTCCCCGCCGGCAGCTCAGGCCCGCGGTAATCGCTTTCGATAGCGATCGCTTCGAGCAACGCACCTGCTGTTTTTCGAACCAGGTCCTCGACCTGCCGCACCGTCGTGCCCTCCCGCAGGAGGAGCGCGAGCAC
>DASRIN010000397.1:0-3140 GCA_035649975.1 Gemmatimonadales bacterium | reverse complement strand
CCGCTGCTGATTCATCACGTCGTCGTACTCCAGCAGCCTTTTCCGCTGCTGGAAATTCTGGAGCTCCACCCGCTTCTGCGCCTGCTCGATGGCCCGGGTCACCAGGCCGCCGGTGATGACCTCCCCCTCCTCCGCCCCGCTCTTGTCCATCCACCGCGCGATCCGATCCGACCCGAAGAGCCGCATCAGATCGTCTTCCAGCGAGAGGAAGAAGATGGACTGCCCCGGATCGCCCTGGCGCCCCGAGCGACCCCGCAGCTGCCGGTCGATCCGGCGTGACTCATGCCGCTCGGTACCGATGATCTGCAGTCCGGCTTCCGGCTGGGTCAGGTCCAGATCCTTGCCCAGTTTGATGTCGGTGCCGCGGCCAGCCATGTTGGTGGCGATCGTGATCGCCGCTTTTTGTCCGGCTCCGGCGACGATCTCTGCCTCCCGCTGGTGATACTTGGCGTTGAGCACCTCGTGCTTGAGCCCCCGACGCTTCAGCTGCCGCGACAGAGTCTCCGACACGTCCACATTGACCGTTCCGATCAGGATGGGCCAGCCGAGACCGTGCAGCCGCTCGACCTCGTCCATGATCGCGTCGTGCTTCTCTTTCCTGGTCTTGTAGATCCGATCTGCCTGATCCTGGCGCACCATCGGCCGGTGGGTGGGAATGACACTCACCTCCAGGCCGTAGATCGAGTAGAACTCGGTCTCCTCGGTCTCGGCAGTACCGGTCATGCCGGCCAGCTTATCGTACATCCGGAAGTAGTTCTGGATGGTGATGGTGGCAAAGGTTTGGGTCTCGCCCTTGACCTGCACCCGCTCCTTGGCCTCGACCGCCTGATGCAGGCCGTCTGCCCAGCGCCGGCCGGTCATGACCCGGCCGGTGAACTCGTCCACAATCACGACCTGGCCATCCTGCACCAGGTAGTCCACTTCCTTCTCGTAGAGGACGTGAGCCTGAAGCAGCTTGTGGATGGTGTGCAGCTTTTCGCTCTTGATCGCGTAGTCGGACTCGATCTGCCGCCGCCGCTCGATCCGGTCGTGCGGCGAAAGCTCGGGATCCTTGTCGATCTGGTGGATCTCCTGAGAGATGTCCGGCACCAGGAAGAGACCCGGGTCGCCGGGCGACATGGCCTCTGCGCCCCGGTCGGTGAGATGGACCGAGTGGCCCTTCTCGTCCAGCACGAAATAGAGCGTCTCCTCCAGGTCGCGCATTCGCTGCTGCTTCATGGGCAGCTTGCGGTCCGCAATGGCGTCCAGCTCCATCCGCTGCACCATCTGCTTGATGCCGGGCTCGTTCAGCAGCTTCAGCAGCCGCTTGTTCTTCGGCATGCCCAGCCGGGCCTGATAGAGCTTCAGGCCTGCGTCGTTGCGAGTCTTGGGATCCTCTAGGAGTTTCTCCGCCTCCGCTATCAGCGTGTTCGCCACCCCGGTCTGCTTCCGTACCAGCTCAGCGACCTGGCGGTCGAACTCGGCGTACTTCTCGTCGCTCTCGTTGCCCACCGGACCCGAAATGATGAGCGGGGTCCGCGCCTCATCAATGAGAATCGAGTCCACCTCGTCGATGATGGCGTAGGCATGCTCCCGCTGCACCCGTTGGTCCAGCGAGAACACCATGTTGTCACGCAGATAGTCGAAGCCGAATTCGTTGTTGGTGCCGTAGGTGATATCGGCGAGATAGGCGGCGCGACGTTCCGGGGTCGACGGCTCGGTGTCGTCGAGACAGCCGACCGTCAGGCCCAGGTACTTGAACACGTGACCCATCCACTGCGAGTCGCGGCGGGCCAGGTAGTTGTTGACGGTAACCAGATGGGCGCCGCGGCCGGCCAGCGCATTGAGGTAGAGGGGCAACGTAGCCACCAGTGTCTTGCCCTCACCGGTGGCCATTTCGGCGATCCTCCCCTGGTGCAGCACCACGCCCCCGATCAGCTGCACGTCATAGGGGACCATGTCCCAGACCAGTTCATGGCCGGTGACCTGCACCGTGCTCCCGAGGAGCCGGCGGCAGGTCTCCCGAACCGTGGCAAAGGCCTCGGGGAGGAGCTCGTTCAGGCCGTCGGCGATGGCCTTCTTGTATTGCCGGTCGAGCTCGTGAAACCGGCCCTCGAGTTGATCGCGCTCGACCGGGTCGGCGCAGCCGTGCTTGGCCTCCCTTACCTGCTCCAGCTCGGTCTTGATGGCCCCGGTCCGCTCCGCCAGCCGCTCCCGGAATTGGGCGGTCTGGGCCTTGAGATCGGCCTGGCTCAGGTCCTTGAGCCGCTCCTCATGGGTGTGGATCTGGTCCACGATGGGCTGGATGCGCTTCCGCTCCCGGTCGAAGCGAGACCCGAAGACCGCAGTCATGAGTGTCTTGATCATTCTGGGTCCAAATATAACTGGTGCCGTGCGATGTACTCCGCGACCAAGTCGGGGACCCAGTAGCGAATCGGCAGCCGCTGGCGCACCCGGCGGCGAATCTCGGTGGCGGACACGTCGATCGCAGGAACCTGGATGATCTGCGAGATCAGGCTTGTCTGGGGAACGGTCGAACCGGGCCGGGCAAAGACCACCAGCCGGGCCAGCTCGGGGATCCGCTCGACCTCGCGCCAGCCGGCCAGTTCGGCAGCAGCATCCGCGCCCAGGAGGAGCACCAGCCGGGAGCCCGGAACCCGCTCCAGTAGCGCCTCCAAAGTGGGCACCGTATAGGATGGTCCAGCCCGATCCAGTTCGGCGGTCTCCAACTCGAAGCCGGGAGTCCCGCGGATGGCTAGGGCTACCATGGCCGCCCGATGCTCGGCGGACGTGCGATGCTTGCCTTGCTTGAACGGCTGCTCCCGGGCGGGCACGAACCGAAGCTCATCCAGGCCGAGCTGCTCCAGGGCCACCTGTCCGACGATCAGATGCCCGTGATGTACCGGATCGAAGGAACCGCCCAGCAGTCCGATCAGCCGTCCGTTAGGCACCGGCAGGTGCGCGGGGACAGACCTCGCTGGTTTTGAGGGCTTGGGGGTGGAAGCGGCGGATGTAGCCGCAGGTCTCCTGAACGTCTTCCCGATAGCCGAGGGCCTTGTAGGCCTGCACCAGCTTGATCAGCGCCTCCGGAACGATACCGGCCTTGGGGTAGGTCGCGACCAGATCCTTGAGGTACAGGATCGCCGAGTCGTAGGCTTTGA
>DASRIN010000396.1:0-2399 GCA_035649975.1 Gemmatimonadales bacterium | reverse complement strand
ATGGATCAGCTCGGAGGCATGGCTTCCCACGATATGGGCCCCGAGGATTTCCCCGTATTTCTTGTCCCGGATGATCTTCACCAGGCCCTCGGTCTCTCCCGCGGTCCGGGCGCGCCCGTTGGCGCTGAAGGGGAAGCGGCCGACCTGATAGTCCAGCTTCCGATCCTTGGCTTGCTCCTCGGTCAAGCCAATGCTCGCCACCTCGGGATGGCAGTAGGTCACACTCGGTACATTGTCGTACTTGATCGGCTGCGGGTGGTGCCCCGCTATCCGTTCGGCCACCACCACACCCTCGCGACTCCCCTTGTGGGCCAGCATCGGTGGGCCGGCTACGTCGCCGATGGCGTAGATGCCGGAGGCGGTGGTTTCCAGGGTGCTGAGATTCACCTTGATGAAACCCCGGTCGGTGAGCTGCACGCCGGCCTCTTTGAGCCCCAGGTTCTCGGTGTTCACCGCCCGGCCAGCCGCCATCAAGACCTTCTCCACCTCGACCGTTTCGGTCTTTCCGCCACTGTCGATCTCGAGCGAGACCTTATCCTTGCCGACAGTGGCCTTCTTCACCTTCACGCCGGCCAGGACGGTAATGCCGCGCTTCTTGTAGCTCTTGGTCAGTACGTCCGAGGCCTCGGCATCCTCGATGGGAAGGATGCGAGGCAGGACCTCGATCAACGTGACCTTGCTGCCGAAGGCGTTGAAGATGTCGGCGAATTCGCAGCCCACCGCCCCCGCGCCAATGATGGCCAGCGTCGCCGGAGGCTTCTCCAAAAACAGCGCCTCGTCGGAGCTGATGACCGTGTTCTTGTCGATCTCGAGCCCGATCTGGGGAATACCCTTGACCCTCGATCCGGTCGCGATCACCACCGCCTTCTTGGCCTGATACTCGTCCTTGCCCACCCGGACGGTGCGGTTGGGGCCCAGCACTCCGGAGCCCCGGATCACCGTGATCTTGTGCTTCTTCATCAGGAAGTCGACACCCTTGGAGTTCTGCTCCGAGACCTTGCGGGACCGCCGCATGGCAACGCCGTAGTCGGTCTTGACCGCACCCACTTCGACGCCGAGCTCCTTGGCGCTGTGGCCTACGAGATTGGCGACGTATGCGCTGTGGAGAAGGGCCTTGGTGGGAATGCATCCGATATTGACGCACACGCCGCCCAGCTTATCGCGCTCGACTACGGCGGTGGCAAGGCCGAGCTGGGCCGCGCGAATGGCGCAAACGTAGCCCGCCGGACCTCCCCCCACGATGATGACGTCGTACTGATTGGCCACGAATCCCTCATTCGTTGGAAAACGTGAACCGTGCACAGTGAACAGTAAACGGGGTCACAAGGTCGGGAACCCGTTCACTGTTTACCGTTGACTGTTCACGCTTTACAGAAGAATCGCCAGCGGGTTCTCCAGCATCCCCTTGAGCGTCTGGAGGAATCGCGCCCCGGTGGCTCCATCGATGACCCGGTGGTCGCACGACATCGTGAGCCGCATCCGGCGGCGCACCGCGACCTGTCCGTCCTGACTGACGACCTGGGGAGCGATGCGCCCGACGGCGAGGATGCCGGCCTCCGGCGGATTGATCACCGCGGTGAACTCGTCGATGTCGAGCATGCCAAGATTGGAGACCGAAAATGTTCCTCCGGTGTACTCTTCCGGCCTGAGCCTGCGCTCCCGGGCTCGAGTCGCCAGGTCGCGCGCTTCGGTGGCAATCTGGCGCAGTCCCTTCTGATCGGCGTGACGAATGACCGGGGTGATCAGCCCCTCCTCCACCGCCACCGCCATGCTGACGTGCACTTCGTTCCAGTACCGAATGTGGTCGTCCTGCCACCAGGCATTGCACTCCGGGTGCTGCCGGAGTGCCATGGCCACGGCCTTGATGACGATGTCATTAAAGGAGACGTTCACTCCATCCTGCCCCGCCGCCCCGCCGCCCCGCTGTCCTGCTTTTAGCGCTTCTCTCGCTTCCCAGACTCGTTCCATATCCACCTCGGTGGTGAGATAGAACGTCGGGATCGGTCCTAGCGACTGGCTGAGACGCCGGGCGATCGTCTTCCGGATCTGGGTGAGGGGAACGTCGGCGTACGGCTGGGAAGTGGGGATGGAAGGACCCGGGGAGGGCGACGGAACTGCCGTAGCTCGGTGTTCCGCGGCAGCCGGAGAAGCGGTCTCGAGGTCCCGAGCCACGATGCGGCCCTCGGGGCCGGTCCCGGCCAGCGTACCGAGGTCCAGCCCCCGCTCGGCGGCGATCCGTCGAGCGAGCGGAGAGGCCTTGATCCGGCCGGTGGCTGGCGGTCGATCTGGAGCCGGTGAGCCAGTGGACCTCGCCGGAGCCGGGGCTGCAGCGCCGGATTCGGCAGCGGCGCGCGGCGGCGCCGGCGGCATGGATGCAGGCTGATCGCCTCCTGGAGCAG
>DASRIN010000395.1:0-2027 GCA_035649975.1 Gemmatimonadales bacterium | reverse complement strand
TAAACCTGTTTGCCTATGCGGTGGGGTTCGGCGGGTGAGCTCCTCGTCCACCCAGCACGCGCTACAGCGTCTCGGTCGACCGCTCCGCAGCCGCAGTGGTCTTGCCTGGACCGCAATGGCGCTGGGCACCGTGGCCCTTCTGCTGGGAGCGGCTGCCTGGAGCGTGCGGCTCGGCTGGCTCACCGTTCCCTATTGGGTCATTGCTGCCTGGGGCTTCGCTCTGGTCGGCCTGGTGACGGTCGCCAGCATCGGAGTTTTGAATTATGGCCGGCTCAAGGCCCGACCTCTGGCGCGCCATCTGGAGGAGATCGGAGCCTGGCGGCGGGGAACACTGACGGCACTGCTGGATCAACCCGCCCCGGGCACCAGCGGCGCATTGCTCGAGCTTGCCGATCGGGCTCAGGCCGATGAAATCGCCCGCCGAGGCTCCTCGGCGCTGGAGCCGATCGCGCGGCCGGTTCGACTGGTCACTATGGCAGGTCTGGGCTGTCTCCTGCTGGGCACCCTGGCTTTCACCTCGGCCGGCCCGGTGCACGGCACCGCCTCGGCCCTCTGGCACCCGCGGAAGGCCTGGGCAGCGACTATTGCTCCACTGCAGCTCCGTGCATCGCGGGCCGAGGTGGATCGAGGCCAGCCGGTCCAGCTGCATATCCAGGCGTCAGGCCGCAAGGCGGCCACCCTCTGGATCCGTTCTCCGGGGGAGTCCTGGAGACCGATCGGCGTGCGCCTCGATTCGTTGGGGCGGGCGACCGTGTCGACTCCCCCACTCATTAGCGATCTCTACGCTCGCCTCACCAGCGGCAGCCGGTCCTCCGATACCGTGTCGGTACGAGTTCGACTGCCGATCTTCCTAGGCTCGCTGAATGTCACGGCGAAATATCCTGCCTATCTGGGGCTCGAGAATGAGCCGGTTCCGATCACGGGTGACACTCTCATTCTGCCGGCAGGAACTCGTCTGGAGGCGACGGGCGAAGTGACGGCTCCGCTGGCCAGCGCTGCCTGGCTGTTGGGAGAACGTCGGTATGACCTCGAGGTGTCGCAGGCCGGCTTTGAGGGAACCTTTACTCCCGCTAGCTCCGGCGAATATCGGCTCCAGTTGTCGACTCGGACCGGCGCTGCCATCGCGGGTGATTCTGTCCGCCTGCCCATCCGGCTCGTGGTAGACAGCGCTCCGGTGGTGGAGATACCGGTGCCGGGCGGGGACACGCTGGCGCCGCTCAGCCTCAAGGTTCCGCTCGTGATTGACGTGAGGGACGACCACAGTGTCACCGCTGTGAGCCTGGAGAGCCGGCGGATCAGCCGATTCGGCATGGTTGACTCAACCCGGCGCGAAAGCGTCCCGCTTCCACCCGAGCGGCCGGACCGCGCCATTCTCACCTTCAATCTCGATCTCAACCGGCGGGGGCTTTTGCCCGGAGACACGGTCCGCTACTCCGCGATTGCGGTGGACAACGCTCCTCGAGCCCACCGGGGCCGGTCACGGGAGTATGTCCTGCGGCTGCCGACCATGAGCGAGGTACGCGCGGCCCAGCGGCAGGCAAGCGACGCTGTGGCGGGGCAGCTGGACTCGGTACTCGGTGCTGCGAGACGGCTGGAGCGGCAGACCGACGATCTCGCCCGCGAGCGGCCCCGGGCGGCCGGTCCGGGTCAGCGGAACGATGAGGCTCTCTCGTATCAGGAGGCGCAGCGGGCCCAGGGCGCCGCCAAGTCTCAGGAACAGCTAGTGCGTCAGGCCGAAGCGCTGAAACAATCGCTGGATGCATTGCGCCGAAGCGCCGAGGCCGCTGGTCTCAACGATTCGTCCTGGCAGCGCCAGCTCGCTGAGATTCGAGATCAATTGGATAGAGCGATTTCTCCCGAGCTGCGGGAGAAGCTTGCGGCTCTGCAGCAGGCCCTGCGAGACCTCGATCCGGTGCGGGCCAAGGATGCGCTCGAGCGCCTGGCCGAGGTGCAGAAGGAGTTGCGTGAGACGCTCGAGCGCAGCAGGGACCTGTTCCGGCGCGCGGCGCTGGAAGGCGATCTGGCGA
>DASRIN010000394.1:0-7224 GCA_035649975.1 Gemmatimonadales bacterium | reverse complement strand
TGAGCCAGGCAAAGTCATCCACCACGTCCACCCAGGTACTGTCCCGCTCGGTGAGGATGGTTCGCACCTTACCAGTCCGTCCGTCTCCCAGCATGATCTCATTGGTGTTCTGCAACCGGTTGAGCCGCTGGAGTACGACCTCGTCGGAATTGGCGGCCCAGTCCATCCTGGCGATGTAGTGGTCGCGTGGATCGCCGGGGATCTCGAGCCAGCGAGTGGGACCACCGGCAGCGGGTACCACGCCGACGCGAGCCGCCGAGTTGGACTCGCCGGCCTTGGGATATTGAATCGGGATGACCCGGGAGTAGAGCGAGTCGGTGTAGTTGATGAGGTTGAAGTCCTTCACCGAATCAGCGTCCAGCTGCCAATAGGCGATGCTTCGCCCATCGGGACTCCAGCGCCAGCCGTCGGCGTAGTAGTTCATCAGCTCTTCTTCGTAGACCCAGTCGAACGTGCCGTTGATGAGTGTGCGGGAGCCGTCGGTAGTCAGTGCCGTGATGGTGCCGCTGGCCAGATCTTCGGCGTACAGGTTGTTCTCTCTCACGTACGCCACCCGGCGCCCGTCGGGGGAGAACTTGGCAAACATCAACGTCGATGGCTTGGCCGCCGGCCCGCCCAGCTGGCGGAGTTTCCCGTTGGCCCGCTCGAGCACCCAGTAGTCGCCTCGGGTGTTGAGTCGCCATACCGGCCGGGTGTTGGTGAAGATCAGCAGCATCGAGGTGTCAGGCGACCAGGCGTACTCCTCCACCTGCAGGGGCACACTATCGCCCTGGGGAATCAGCTGCCGTGCCGCGACCAGGACCTGTCTGGCTCCCCGTTCGGTGTCATACCGAACCAGGTTCTGACCGCCCTCGCCAATTTCCTCCAGAGTGGTGTACGAGCTGCCGTCTCCCAGCCAGCGGGCGGGGCCGAAGCTCTGGCTCTTGAATTCCGGCGAGCCGTAGATTCGCTGAACCGTGAGCAGCGAAGAGTCCGCTTGCTGCCCCAGTGCGGGAGCGCTGAGAGTGAAGGAAACCAGCAGGCTTTGAGCGAAGGCGCGCATGACAGGAGATGCTCGGAGTAAAGGTGAGTCAGGTCACACAGATCCGGCGGTGGCGTTGCTCCGGCCGAGCGGGGCGAGTATCCCTTCACCAGAGCACGGCAGCATTATACATCGACGACGTGAGAGTCACATGGTGAGTTCCAAATTCCAGGGCCGCGCGCCCGCGCTCTTGCTAAGTTCATGCATCATGATCGCATCAGGCTGCTCCAAACCAGGGGACGAGCGCCCGGCGGCGGCGGAGATGGAGAGCTCCGCTGAGACTGCCGGCTCCGCAGCTCCGGCCCCCGTCGCGGATACTACCGTCACCCCGGCCCGGGCCGATACACCAGCCAAGTCTCAGGCCCAAACCCCACCAGTGGCCGCTCCGGCAACCTCCAAGCCCCGGATCAAGCCATCGATTGACCCAGGCCGGAAGCAAACCACGCCCGAGCAGCCGGCCCCCAGCGCGCAGTCAGGTATAAAGGAGACGTCTGCCCCAGCCGCACCCGCCGCAGGAGCCGGCAGCCAGAGCCAGTATCTGAAGTACGATGCAAGTAGCAACACCGTCACCTTCGAGCTGATCGCCGGCCCCAACGGGTTCCAGTTCAACGGCTACTCCAGTGGCGGCGCTACTCTCACCCTGCCACCCAAAGCCAATGTGGTGATGAATTTCATCAACAAGGACGGCACGCCCCACAGTGCGGAAGTAATTTCGGGCGACGGACCCCTGCCCAATTCCTCCGTCGACGCGGCAATTCCCCGGGCCTACACCAATCAGCTGCTCCAGGGGCTGCCGCAGGAGGCCACCGACGTGATGAGGTTCACCGTGCCGGAGAGTGGGACCTACCGCATCTTCTGCGGGGTTCCCGGCCACGGCCTCTCTGGAATGTGGATTTGGATGAAAGTGGATCCGGCGGCGAAGACCCCTTCGTTCGGACCCACGAAGGCGTGAGTCGAGGTGGCGAGCCGCGGAGCCGGTCCTACAGGCCCGCGACTCGTGCCTCGCGTATTGGCGCCGCTTCCGGTAAGGCCTTCCTCAGGAACTGCCCGGTGTAGCTCTCCCGGATTTCCGCTACCTCCTCCGGTGTGCCGGCAGCAACTACCTGCCCCCCCTTCTCACCACCCTCCGGCCCCAGATCGATAATCCAGTCCGCGGTCTTGATGACGTCGAGGTTGTGCTCGATGACCACTATGGTGTTTCCCTTGTCCACCAGCCGGTGCAGCACCTCGAGCAGGAGCCGGACGTCCTCGAAGTGGAGGCCCGTCGTCGGCTCGTCCAGAATGTAGAGAGTCCGGCCGGTATCCCGCTTGGCCAGCTCGGTAGCCAGCTTCACCCGCTGCGCCTCACCCCCCGAAAGGGTCGTTGCCGCCTGGCCCAGATGGATGTAGCCCAATCCCACGTCGTTGAGTAGCTCCAGCTTGTCGGCGATGCGGCGCTGGTTGCTGAAGAAGTCCAGAGCGTCTTCTACCGTGAGATCGAGGACGTCGGCGATGCTGCGGCCCTTGTAGCGAACCTCCAGCGTCTCCCGATTGTACCGCCGACCTTTACACACTTCGCAGGGCACATACACGTCGGGCAGGAAGTGCATTTCGATTTTGACCAGCCCGTCGCCCTGACAGGCCTCGCAGCGCCCCCCCTTCACGTTGAAGGAGAAGCGTCCCGGCCCATAGCCCCGCATCTTGGCCTCGGGGAGCTGAGTGAACAGCTCCCGGATCGGGGTAAAGAGCCCGGTATAGGTTGCGGGGTTGGATCTCGGCGTCCTCCCGATGGGGCTCTGATCGATGTCGATGACCTTGTCGATCAGGTCCAGTCCATCGATCCGGGTGTGCGCCCCGGGAACCACTTTGGCCCGATAGAAGTGTCGCGCCAGCGCCTGATACAGAATGTCGGAAACCAGAGTGGACTTACCCGAGCCCGAAACTCCGGTCACCGCCACAAAGAGACCCAGAGGAATTTCGACGGTCAGGTTCTTCAGGTTGTTGGCCCGGGCCCCGACCAGCCGTAGCCGCTGGTCCGGCGGCGCCTCGCGTCGACCGGGCGGAACCGGAATCCGGAGCTCATCGCGGAGGTAGCGGCCGGTCAGCGAGGTGGGATGGCTCCTGATGTCCTCGACCGACCCTTCAGCCACGACCTCGCCGCCGAACCGCCCCGCTCGTGGTCCCAGGTCAATGACGTGATCCGCTGCCTGGATGGTCTCCGCGTCGTGCTCGACCACGATGACGGTATTCCCCAGATCCCGAAGCCCCCGCAATGTCGCAAGCAATCGCTCGTTGTCCCGCTGATGCAAGCCGATGCTGGGCTCGTCGAGGATGTAGAGAACCCCCACCAGTCGCGATCCGATCTGGGTGGCAAGCCGGATCCGCTGGGTCTCGCCCCCGGAGAGCGATGTTGCGGCCCTGCCCAGGGTGAGGTAGTCGAGCCCCACATCCCGCAGGAAGCGGAGCCGGTCAATGACCTCCTTGAGAATGGGCCCGGCGATCTCGGGGTCGAGCCCTCCTCCCCGGCCTTTGCCGGAGGATGCGGTCTCCCCCCGGAGGGGAATGCTCTCGAAGAAGTCGATGGCCCGCTCGATCGGAAGATCCACGACCTCGCCGATACTGGTACCATGAACCAGCACGGATAGACTCTCGGGCCGGAGCCGCTTGCCCTGACAGGTCTGGCAGGGCTGCTCGGTCATGAACTCCTCGAGCGTCACCCGGACCCCCTCGCTGGTCGATTCGCGATACCTCCGCTCGATGTTGCGGAGCACTCCCTCCCATTCGGTCTCGAACTCACCACGGCCTCGGGCGCCGTCGGTCTGGAACTTGAGCTGCCCCGGAGTTCCATGAAGGATGGCGTGCTTGGCAGCCTCGCTGTGCTCCGCCCAGGGCGCGTTGAGATCGAACTTCAGCGCCTTGGCGAGGGTCGGCAGCACGATCTTTCGGAGATACCCGCTCGGCTCACCCCACGGGAGGATCACGCCTTCCAGGATAGAGATGCTGGGATCACCCAACACCAGCTCCGCGTTCACTTCTCGTCGGGTGCCGACCCCGTGACAGTCAGGACAGGCTCCGAACGGAGAGTTGAACGAGAACTGCCTCGGCTCCAGCTCCGGCAGCGACAGTCCGCAGACCGGGCAGGCAAAGCGCTCGGAGAAGACGACTGATTCGGCCGACTCCCGGTCGGACGGCCCGCCGTAGCGCACCACCTCCACCACTCCGTCGGCCGTCTTGAGTGCCGTCTCGATCGAATCGTTCAGCCGAGAGCGGTCGCGCTCCCGCACCACCAGGCGATCGACCACCACGGCAATCTCGTGGTTTTGCCGCCGATTGAGCGGTGGCACTGTGCCGAGGTCATAGATCTGCCCGTCCACCCGCACTCGCACGAATCCCCGCTTGCGCACGTCCTCCAGCACGTCGCGGAACTCGCCCTTACGGCCGCGCACCAGGGGAGCCAGCACCTCGATCCGCGTCTCGGCCGGCCAGCTGGAGACGACATCGGTAATCTGGGCCGCGCTCTGCCGGGTGACCGGAGTGCCGTCGTTAGGACAGTGGGGGATGCCGACGCGGGCCCACAGGAGTCGCAGATAATCATAGATCTCGGTGACGGTTCCGACCGTCGAGCGGGGGTTCTGCCCCGTCGTCTTCTGCTCATGGAGATGGCCGGCGACAGCCCTTCGATGGCGTCCACGTCCGGCTTCTCCATGAGGCCGAGGAACTGACGGGCGTACGCCGAAAGCGACTCCACGTAACGCCGCTGGCCTTCGGCGTAAATGGTGTCGAATGCGAGAGAGGACTTGCCCGAGCCGGAAAGGCCGGTGATAACGGTGAGTCGGTTGCGGGGAATCTCGACCGAGATGTTCCTGAGGTTGTGCTCCCGAGCACCCCGGACCACTAACGAATCTTTACCCATAGCCCCGAAAGCTACCCGAAACTCGGGTACAGGGTCAACGGGCATAGTCCGTCATTTACGAGAGCCTGCCCTGAGCCAAGGTCCTGCAAGCGTCTCGCATGACTCGTCGACCTTCCAGTTTACCGCCACGCTATCTACCATACTGGTCACGTCAGTATCGCTCCGTCCACTAGCTTGAACCCTATCGTCCCTTGAACCCACCAGCTCCCGTCAACGAGGCCGCACTCTCGCGCGATCGAAGCCTCGCCGAGCAACGGCTGCAACAAGCGATCGAGCTCGCGGCGGGCGGCCTGCCCGGTCAGGCCGTCCGCCCCTTTCGCGAGCTGCTCGAGCTGGAGCCGGGGCACGTGGAAGGCCGACTGCATTTCGCCCGACTTCTGGACCGGCTGGAGGAGCCAGCCGAAGCGGTGGACGTCCTCTCGGAGGGTCTGAAGCGGTATCCCGATCAAACCGAGTTTCTGGTCCTGCGCGGCGCCATTCTGGGCCGAGTGCAGCGCTATCGCGAAGCCGAAGTGGATCTCCGGCGGGTACTCCGGCTGCACCCCTCCCATGGACCGGCGCAATTCGAGCTGGGATACCTCTTGTGGCGGCGCGGACTGGTGCAAGAGGCTGCATCCTGCTTTCACCGCGCGCTCGAGTTCCAGCCGGACAACGCGAAGACCTACTACTACCTTGGCGACGCGCTCAACCAGCTGGGGGATTTGCCGGCGGCCCGAGCCGCTGTAGAGCGCTCTCTCCAGGTAAGCCCTGATGACGCCAAAGCCTACAACCTCATGGGGCGGGTCCTGGACCGCATGAACCTTCCCGACCAAGCACAGGAGATGTACCGCCGGGGGCGCGAGCTCGCCGGCCTGTGATTCAGGTTGTCGTCGACGATTTGGCCCTGATGCAGGCCGACGCCGTACTTCGGCCAGCGGACGAGACCCTGAGCCCTCTTACCGAAGCCATCTCCCGATTGGATCAACAGGCGGGCGCGCGATTTGCCGAGCAACGCCGGCTCAGCACACCACTCAAGGCCGGGGCCGCGGTAGTGACCGCCAGTGGCGATCTTCCGGCCCCATTCGTGCTGCATGCCGTGATCCGGGATCCCGATGCCCGGGTGAGCCGGGAGGTGGTGCGCCGAGCCCTCGTTTCCGCATGGGAGCGAGCCACCGACTGGGAGCTCGGCGTCATCGCCACCCCCCTCGTGGGTGCAGGCGTCGATCAACTCAGCACGGAGGAGGCGGCTACCCTGCTGGCGGAGACCTTTCCCGACGGCACCAGCGGTTGCCCCTTCGAGCTCCGCATCGTGGTGGAACGGGAAACCGATCGTGATCTGGTCGAGGCTATCGTACGGAGGACTTCTTGATCCGGCTGATTCAGCTGACGAAACGTTACGGGAAGTTCACCGCTGTCGATAACATCGACCTGGTCATTCCGACCGGCGAGCTGTTCGGCTTCCTCGGACCCAACGGCGCTGGGAAGACGACCACCTTCCGCATGATCGCCGGCATTCTCCGGCCTACCAGCGGAACGGTCGAGATCGGCGGGGTCGACGTCCTCTATCGCCCGCTCGAGGCCAAGGCCCGCCTCGGTTTCATTCCGGACCGCCCCTTCGTCTACGACAAGCTCACTGGTGGGGAGTTTCTTCGCTTCGCGGCCGCGCTCTATGGCCAGCAGGGGCCTTCGGTTGAACATCGTATAGACGAGCTGCTGGAGCTGTTCGAGCTGTCCCGCTGGAAGGACGAACTGACCGAATCCTACAGCCATGGCATGCGACAGAAGCTCATCATTTCCGGGGCACTGGTGCATAAGCCCGAGGTAATCGTGGTGGACGAGCCGATGGTTGGGCTCGACCCCAAGAGTGCCCGGCTGCTCAAGGATCTGTTCCGACAGTTCGTCGACCGGGGCGGCACCGTGCTGATGAGCACCCACACACTGGAGGTCGCGGAGACCATGTGCGACCGCATTGCCATCATTCACGGCGGCAGAATTGTGGCCAATGGGACCATGGCCGAAGTGCAGGAGCAGACCTCGTCGGAAGACCTGGGGCTGGAGGACCTCTTTCTCAAGCTCACCGGCGGGATGCGGGATCATCAGCTGGACACCATCCTCGACGCCTGAACTCGTGAGTCCGGCAATGGTGCGGCCAAGCGTTTGGACCGTGCTCATGCCCAAGTGGCGGAGCGTGCTGTCCCGCCTGAGGGAGGAGCAGACCGGCTCCAGTGCCCGCGCCCTGCTCCTGGGACTCGTGGCGCTGGCGTTCTGGGCAGCGGCCTTCGGCATTGCCTACCGGGTGCTCCGCTATTTTCGCGGGGCCGAAGACATCGGC
>DASRIN010000393.1:0-10486 GCA_035649975.1 Gemmatimonadales bacterium | reverse complement strand
GCCGGCTGATGTACCTGCCACCACCGGGTTGCTGCCTCCTCGCTCCAGGGCTCTACTTCGATCTCGCTCAGCATTTGATCCAGCTCACCGGCGTTCTGGGGCCGGTCGTCGGCACTCTTGGCCAGACAGGCGAGCACCGCTCGGTCCAGCTCGGGGGAGACTTCGAGCTCGGTTCGTGCCGAGGGTGGAACCGGCGTCTCCTGAATGTGCCGGGTAATCATCTGCAGGCCGTTGGAAGCCTCGAACACGAGCTTCCCGGTGAGGAGGAAGTAGGCCACGCACCCCAGAGCGTAGAGGTCGGCGCGCCCGTCGGCCTTCTCACCCAGGGCCATCTCCGGTGCCAGATACGCGGGAGTGCCGGGGGTAAGCCCGGCCGCGGTGGCCATCGAGTCTTGGCCCCCCGACGGCTGCACTGATTTGACCAGCCCGAAGTCGAGCACCTTGACGAAATCGTGGCGCAGTCCCACCCGGCCCATATGGATGTTGGCCGGCTTGATGTCACGGTGCACCAGACCAAGCGCATGGGCCTCCTCCAGGGACTCGCAGACCTGCCGCAGGATGTGGATCACCCGCCCCTGAGGCAGCGGGCCCTCCTTGCCGACCAGGGTCTCGAGATCCATTCCCTCCAGCAGCTCCATCACGAAATACAGCGTGCCGTCCTCGGTTTCGCCGAAGTCGTAGAGCTCGACCGTATGGGGGGAGCGGAGCTGGGCTGCTGCCTCGGCCTCACGGCGGAAGCGGGCCACGGCCAGGCTGGCGCTCTTGCGGTCGCGGCTGGCAAGCATCTCTGGGTGGATCAGCTTGATCGCGGCGGGCCGGGCCAGCATCCGGTGGGTGGCCTTGTACACCTCGCCCATGCCACCCCGTCCCAGCAGCTCACCCAACCGGTAACTGCCCAGCTCCCGCTCCTTGGCCACCTGCCGGCCCAGTTGAGTGACCACTCGCGAGATCACCACCGCGACACCGAGGAGCAGGTAGTTGGGATAATGCATCAGGAAGGCGTTGAGCATCGAGCCGAAATGGTAATTCCCGATCGCCTGCGCCAGGATCATTCCCACCGGATCCATCGAGGCGGCGATGAACCCGGCAACCAGCATCTTCCATGGCGATGCCGGCATGAGGGCCGCGAACATGAGGATGACAGGCGCGGTCCAGGTGATCATGGGCGCGGTATCCATGGGAGTTCCTGCCGGCGGACCCAGGTGGATCATGAGCCCGATACCCGCCGCGCACACCACCATGTACACCAGGGCCAGGTCCATGACGAAGGCGGGGTCATGTTCCCGGACCCGGACGAACAGGTACACTGCCAGGGAGATGAGGACCTCGACGGCGCAGATGGTCTCGATGGCGCCGAACTGGCCCACGCGGGGGTTCCCGGGCTCGTTGAAATACATCGCGACATGTCCCAGGATGGGACCCAGGGTCCACAGGGCCGCCCCCACCAGGGCCAGGATCTGAAGCCGGTGCGAGGCCTGGCGCAGCAGATCCGGGGGGAACTGGCGGCGATGGCCGGCGGACGTCTTGAGCTCGGCCGGAGTATCGCGAGCAGGCAGTCCAATCAGCTTGGCTTCACGCATGCTTCCCTAATGTTCTGGGCCTTCTGAAAGCTACCCGTTTTAGCAGAACCGCAACTACTAGTCACTACGCCGGGCGCCAGGGCGGGATTCAGTGCGGGAAGGGGGGTCATGGCCGTTTCAGCTGAGTATCTGGCGAGCCAGTCGCTGCACCAGACGGATCACCACCGCATGGCTTCGCCCCGGCACTGCCAGCGTGTCATAGGTCGAGAAGCTCGTCAGCAGGTAAAGCAGGTCAGCCGCCTCCTTCATCCTCTTGGGCGTAGGTCGACCGGTCTGCTGGGCCACCCGCTCGAGCAGCATTCGCACGCCCTTTCGCCTCCAGTCATAGCGCTCGTCCAGCACGGCCGCGACCTCGGGGTTCAGTACCGCCAGCGCTCCCAGGGCCCGCATCACCGGCCGATCGGAGTGCCAGAAGTCCATGAAGACTGCAACAAACCGGTCCATCGCGTCGAGCGCATCCGGCTGGCGAAAGGCATCGGCCAGGTGGCTCATCCCACCGGCCATGGCCAGCGAGTCGCACAGCCCCTGCAGCAGCCCGACCAGGGAACCGAACTGGTAGTACACCGTCATCCGGGCCACTCCGGCGCGATGGGCAACCTCCTCCAGCGAGAACCGGGCGGACGGCTCCTTCGAGGCGAGTAACTCGCGGGCCGCGGCGAGGATACGGTCGCGGTTCTGGTCGGTGGCTTCGCGCCGCCGCTCCATCCGGTAGGGTCGTGGGCTCATGAAACCCCTTGACGGGCTAGTTCGTCGGATACACTGTACAGCCAAGTTGTACATAATGTACAACCAAATACACAGCGCCGGGAGGCAAGGCCCATGAGCGACCAGTTTCTGACCATCCTGCTTCGCTTATTTCACATACTGGGAGGGATCTTCTGGGTCGGCACTATGATCCTGCTTGCGGCCTTCCTGCTTCCCACCGCGCGGGCGACCGGGCGGGAGGGCGGCCGGTTCCTGCAATACCTGATGCGGCAACAGCGGCTCCAGATCTACCTCGCGGTCGCCATGCTGGCGACTGTGCTCTCAGGGATAATCATGTATGGCCGTCTGGCAGCGGCAACCCACGGCGCCTGGGCTGGATCCCCGCCGGGCATCGCCTACGGGTTCGGTGCGGTTGCGGCAATCCTGGCGGCGGCGATTGGCGGCAGCATAGGAAGCTCAGCGGGACGCAAGCTGATGGCCGTCGGACAAGCGATTGGCGCCGGCGGACCTACGCCGGAGCAACAGGCTGAACTGGTCCGACTCCAAAATCGAATGGCGCTGGGTGCGCGGCTCGCAGCCAGCCTGCTCATCGTGGCCGCGGGTGCCATGGCCATCGGGCGGTATTTGTGATTACAGCGGGGAAGCTGGTAAGGAAGGCAGCGGGGCAGTTACCAAGCAGGAATGGCTCGGGACACGGCGGTGGCGTGGTGACGGCCTATGCTAGCCGCGGGAGCCGGCGCCGGGCATCGGTCAGGCTGGCCCCGCTCTCCCAGAAGTCGGACCACGGATCGCTCACCTTCTCCAGCCGCTGGAACAGATTCCGGATGGTAAAGCTGTCCGACCGCAGAGTCTTCTTCCGGAGCTCGCTCCACGCCACCGGCGCCGAGACCGGCGCTCCCTTTCGGGCCCGGACCGCATAGGCGGGGGCAACCAGCTGGGCATACCCGTTCCGATTGGTATCGATGAACACCCGGCCGCCACGGTTCGCTTTTAGCTGCTCCATGGTTCGGTTCTCAGGTGCCCGGGCCACGATGAGGGCAGCTACCTCCCTGGCGAACCCGCGCACGGCCTCATTGGTCTCGCGCCGCCGTAGGGGCACGACCACGTGCAGACCGCGGGAGCCGGTCGTCTTGAGGAAGGCGGGCAGCGCGAGCTCATCCAGTAGCTGCTTGAAGTCCAGTGCGGCGCTCCGGACCGGCTCGAAGTCC
The DNA here is from genome assembly GCA_035649975.1 of Gemmatimonadales bacterium. Lineage (GTDB taxonomy): Bacteria > Gemmatimonadota > Gemmatimonadetes > Gemmatimonadales > GWC2-71-9 > CAVVWJ01. The sequence continues at coordinate 6,993 of DASRIN010000393.1, read as the reverse complement.
TCTCCCTGCGGATCGAGGTCGAAGACCAGCTGATCGGGCACCTCCGGCTTATCCATGCGGCTCAGGAAAGTGTGCGGGGTGATGCAGGCCTGGTTGGCGAGATACACCAGCGTTGCGGTGTCGTTGCACACCACGTGGGTCACGGTCCCGCCGGCCTTCGGGACCGTGACTTTGCGGATCCAGGAGGGGAAGTACGATGACACCTCTTTCTGGAAGAACCGCTTGCTGTGGATGCCGTTGGGGTAGCGCTCCAGCGTCAGCGGCCGGTCGCGGAGGTGGCGCAGCATGTGCGGTGCGATGCGGGCGTAGTACTCGATCAGGTCTCCCTTGGTGATCCCATCATCGGGAAAGAGGGCCTTCTCCGGGCGACTGATCTCGATCTCTCGATGGTCCACCCGGATCACCCCAGCTATCGCTGCCACCTGAACGCTCCCCTGTTTGGCCTAGTGCCGCTGCAGCTCTGTCCTGCCCACCGATCTTAGATCCGGTCCCGGACGGTTGGAGTTTAGATATGCCTGCGGCCGCGGAGTTCGCAAGCTGCAGAACGGGGTAAATTCCCGTCCATGCCGGACATCACCCGGTCCCTGGCGGAGCGATACGTAGTTGAGCGGGAGATCGGCGCTGGCGGCATGGCGACGGTCTACCTGGCTCGAGATCTCCGTCACAAGCGCTCGGTCGCCATCAAGGTTGTCCGGCCCGAGCTCGGCGGCCGAGAGGGGGTCGACCGCTTCCTCCGCGAGATCGAGCTGGTCGCCGGCCTCCAACACCCCCACATCCTTCCGGTTTTCGACTCCGGCGTCGTCGATGCCGGCGCCGGCGCGCCGGTCCCCTACTTCGTCATGCCCTATGTCGAGGGCGAGACCTTGCGGCAGCGGCTGCAGCGGGAGAAGCGGCTGCCGGTGGACGCGGCCGTGGCGCTGGCGGGTGAGGTGGCCGACGCGCTGGCCTACGCCCATGCGCACGGCGTGATTCACCGCGACATCAAACCGGAGAACATCCTGCTGAGCGGCGGCCATGCCATCGTCGCCGACTTCGGGGTTGCCAAGGCGCTGGAAAGCGGTGCCGCCGAGCTGCCCGAGGGCGACGCTGCCCGCCTCACTCGGGGTGGTATAGCGGTAGGCACGCCGCTCTACATGAGCCCGGAGCAGGCCACGGCCGATGCGGTGGATGCCCGGTCGGATCAGTACAGCCTGGCCTGCGTCCTCTACGAGATGCTGGCCGGTGAGCCGCCGTTTTCCGGGCCCACTCATCAGGCGATCATGGCCAAGAGCCTCAGCGCTCCGCGTCCCCATGTCAGCCGGGCCCGGGCGGACGTGCCGCCGGAGCTGGAGCAGGTGGTGCAGCGAGCGATGGCGCTGGAGCCGGGCGATCGCTATCCCGACATGTCGGCGTTCGGTGCGGCGCTGCGCAAAGCTGGGGTGGCTCCAAGGCGCGGCGCTCGGCGGCGGTTCTATGCGGCGAGTGCGGCGGCACTGCTGGCGGCGGCGGGGGCGGGCGGCTGGCTGGCCACACGCCGGGCTGAAGGGAAGGTGGCGCCCGCGGCGGAGACCCTGGCCGTGCTGCCGTTCACTACCTCGGGTCCGGGAATGGAGTTCCTGAGCGAGGGGATGATGGACCTGCTCGCCACCAACCTCCGGGGTGTCGGCGGTATCAGCACGGTGGATCCTCGGGCGGTCGTCCGGGAGTGGGGGGATACTCGCACCCGCGGCACCGAACTCACCCGGGCCCTCGCCGTTGGTCGCGATCTCGATGCGGGGTCGGTGGTGCTCGGCAATGCAGTTTCCACCGGTGGGCGAGTGCGGGTGACGGCCGATCTCTACAGCATCGATGGCGAGCGGCTGGGTCGGGCCCAGGTGGATGGTGCCGCCGACAGCGTGCTCAGCGTCGTTGACCGGCTGAGCCTGGCGCTGGTGCGGGACGTGTGGCGCTCCAAGGAGCCGATCCCCAACCTCCGGGTCGCCTCGCTGACCACTGACTCCATCGAGGCGCTGCGCTCCTACCTCGAAGGTGAGCGCTATTACCGGAAGCTGGCCTGGGATTCGGCCCTGGCCGCGTATACCCGCGCGGTGGAGATCGACTCCACCTTTGCCCTGGCGCACTTGCGTCGCGCTCAGGCCTTTGGCTGGACCGGCGGGTATGGCCGCCGAGAGTCGCACGATGCGGTAGCTGCCGGTGTCCGCTTCGGCCGGCGTCTCCCTCCCCGCGACCGGCGGCTGCTGGTGGGCTACCGTCTGTTTGATGAGGGCAAGCCGGCCGCGATCGACTCACTCCGTGCCTTTCTTGCCACCTACCCCGACGATGTCGAGGGCTGGTATCTGCTGGGTGAGTCGATGTTTCACATCCAGGACTACCGGCCCAGCCCGCCCGATTCGATCTCTGCCGTGTTCGATAGCGTGCTGCGGCGGGATTCCACGCTGTTCCCCGCGCTGATTCACCCGTTGGAGATGGCCCTGGTGTATCGGGACCGTCCCCGCTTCGAGCGCTACCTGGAGAGCTTCCAGCGCGCCGCCTCTCCTGAGCAGGTGAGCGCGCTGCGTACGGCGGCCGCTACCCTCTGGGGGCCGCTTCCCGATGACCGCGCACTGTCGCGCGCTCTGCGAGACAATGCTACCTGGGTCGTTCAGGCGGCGTTCTCATCCTATCAGCAGCCGGATGCAACCTCCGATTCGGTGCTGCGGCCCTTTACCAGAACCCAGGATGTGAGTCCGCGTATTCCGGCAATTCTACGGCGGACGCTGTCGGTGCGGGCCCATGTCCTGGCCGGGACCGGCCGCTGGCGGGAGGCTCGAGTCGTGTTGGACTCGCTCCGTAGCATCGAATTCGAGCAAGCGCGGGGGATCGAGGCCTGGGCTATCGTGCTCCAGCTGACCCCGCGCTCCCTGACTCCCGAGCTGGACAGCGTGGTGAATGCCATGCCTCCCGGTCCGGAAGCCGAGTACGCCCGGGCCATGCTTCAGATCGTACGGGGCAGGGTCGGAGAAGGGCGCCGCATGCTGGCGCGTGCGCTCGGGTCCCGCGACTCGGCGTCGATTCCGGAAACGATCCACGGACTCATGATCGCGGGGGAAGGCTGGGGTCAGGTGCTGCAGGGGGATTCCGCCGCCGGCATCCGCCGGATGAGAATGGGGCTGGATCTGTCGGCGGCACCAGGCGAGGAGACTGCGTACCCGCGATTTCAGTTGGCGCTAGCCCTGGCGGCACGGGCGGAGACTCGGGCCGAGGGCATTCGCTGGCTTCGATACGGGTTCGATGCGCAGCCGCTCTACAAGCCGCTCACTTTACTGGCGCTGGGCCACGCCTACGAGTCTGCCGGGCAGCGGGACTCGGCGGCGCAGTTCTACCAGCGGTTTCTCCGGCTGTGGGATAAGGCCGATCCGGTGCTGCAGTCGCGAATGGAGGAAGCTCGGGCCGGGCTGCAAGCGGTGACCCAGGAATAACCCTCAGTCTATTCCCACCCGTCCTTCGACTGATTTGATCAGCTTTGCCGGGTCATAGCCCACTCCGTCCTTCAATACCATGGTTGGATTCCGGATAACGCCGGGATCCCCGGTGAGATCGCCCTTGAGCACGACTACATCGGCCAGCTTGCCCCGCTCCACGCTGCCCACCTGCTTGGCGACGCCCAGGATCTTGGCTCCGTTCAAGGTCATGATCCGAATCGCTTGAGCCGGAGTGAAGCCGGCCTCGATGAACAGCTCGTAGTTCCGCTGGTCGCCATAGCCGGCCAGCGCTCCGCCGATGCCGGTCGGGTCCACGCCTGCGCCTAACAGACCGCCGGCCTGGACGAACTCCTTCTCGAAGGCCATGGCGCTCTTGAGTCCGGCCTCGGTGATCGGACCGGTGCCGCTGGTGTCGATCTCCTGCCGAACCTGCAGGTAGCTGGCCCGCACCTCGGGAGCCATGGCGGTGAGCACGCGGGGCTCCTTGTTGGCCGGCCGGTTGGCGACGAACGGCTCGTAGACCGCGAGAGTCGAGGTCATGCTGACGCCATTCTTGACCATGGTCTGGATGGTCTTCCGAGCCACCTCGCCCTGGGCATCGACTTCGTTGTTCCGCCCCAGGAGCGTTACCGGACAGACATCCGGCTGCTTCGACGGGTCGAAATCCGACGCCGTGAGCATGCCGTGCTCCAGATTGTCGATGCCGAGCGACACGGCTTCCCGGAAGGAGACGGAGCAGAGATGTCCGGTCACCTTGACCCCGTGCCGGTGGGCTTCCTTGATGGCGGCACCGAGCTCGGCCCGGCCGATGTCGGTGTAAGCCTTGATCCAGGTAGCGCCCTCGCTAGCCCAGTACGCCACGAAGCGGCGCGCCTCGGCGGGGGAGGTGATCACGTCCATGCTTCCCCCGCCCGCCGCACCGGTGATGTAGGGCGCCGTCAGGTGAATGCGGGGGCCGGGGACCAGTCCCCGTTTGATGTTGTCCCGCAGATTGATTTCGGCGTAGGTGGAGCGGCTGCCTGCGGTGCGGATGGTGGTGACGCCGGAGGCGAGATACAGGCGCGGACCGGTATAGGACATCTGTACTGCGCGGCCCCCGGCCGCGGTGTAAAAGAGATGGTCGTGCATCCCCACCAGGCCCGGAATGAGCGTGTGGCCCTTGAGGTCCATGCTCAGGACGCCGGCCGGGATCCGCGTCTCTGCCGCGGGCCCCACGGCTTCGATCCGGCCATTCCGGATCAGGATCGTCTGGTCCTTCCTGGGCTCGGACCCGGTCCCGTCGATCAGCAGCACGTTAGTGAGAGCGACGGCGGCCGTGTCCACCGCCACGTACTTGCGCACCTCCTCACCCAGAGAGTCCGGGCGCTGGGCTGACAGAGTGCCGACGAGGAGAGGAACGATTGCAAGTGCGTGGGCGACAGGGCGCATGGGGGTTACTCCACTGTGAATGACAACATCATGCCGGACGAAAGGTGCTCTGCGATGTGACAGTGCGCCATCCAGCGGCCGGGATTGGACGGATCCAGCAGAATGTCTACTGCGCTACCGGCCGGCACCAGAACCGTGTCCTTCCAGACCAGGTCCCGATTGGCTACGCCGTTCACAGCGAGGATCAGAAACCGCTGGCCGTGGAAGTGGATGGGATGTTGCATGGCGTGAAGGTTCTGGCGCTCATTCACCAGGCGAATGCGAACCGGCGTCCCCGAGTGGAATCGCCAGTCGACATCCATGTTCTCGCGCCCGCTCTCCGGATCCTTCAGTACCCAGCGCACCTGCCGGCCGGTCGAGGCCCAGTTCATCATCGGCATGGTTCCGCTCCACTCGACCGGCGCGAAGTAGATGGAGTCCAGCTGCATGAGCCGGCGGGTAATGGGCGGCAGGTCGCGAGTCTCCAGCGTGAGCACCAAGGTCTTCCGCACTGCGGACTCGGCCGCTCGGCGATAGCGCTCGATCTCGGCTGAACCGGTACTATCCCGCCGCATGGCTCCGAAGCTGGCGCTCAAGTCCCGATCGGTCCGCCGAGGCAGCACCTCCACCAGTCCCAGCGTGTCGGTCTGTTGCAAGAACCGCCCGTACAGGTGGTCCAGCCCCCGCACCCGGTTCACCAGGGGCACGGCCCCCGGCCGCTCGAATCGCGCGTGTACCACGTACCGCTCGGCCGGGGCGATAACCACGCTCTCTACCCACTGCTCCTGCTCGAAGCTGCCTACATCTGACGCCACCAGCTTCAGGCGCGCTCCCGGCAGCGAGAGGTTCAGCGTGCGCGCGTTGGCAGCATTGGTGAGGTAGAAGCGGACTACCTCTCCCCGCCTGACCGTCAGCCGATAGCGTGGCTCGCCATTCACCAACAGCACGTTCCCGAACCGGCCCATCAGCGCATGAGTGGGCGACTCCCGCCCCAGCGGTACCAGTCCGGTGTCATCGACCAGCAGGTCGTCGAGCAGCAGGAAGGCCTCGCGATTCACCGGCCCGTAGGGGCTGCCCTCCGCCGGCCGCACCAGCAGGTTGCCGTAGAGGCCCAGCTCCTGTTGCAAATCCTCCCGAACGTGAGGGTGGTACCAGTAAATGCCGTCATCGGGGAATCGCAACCGGTAAACAAACTCCTTTCCGGGAGGAACCTCGGCCTGGGTCAGGCCCGGCGTTCCATCGTTGGGGTTGTCGAGCCGAATTCCATGCCAGTGCACCGATGAGGGCTGGGAGAGTCGGTTGCGGAACAGCACCGTGACCCGGGATCCCCGGGTAACCTCGAGCAGCGGGCCCGGATGTTGTCCGTTGAAGGCAAACATCGAGTAAGACCGGCCCAGCAGGTTAGCCTGAACCAGGCCCGCCTCGAGTCGGAGGGTATCTCCATCCCGGAGCTTCACCCGCCCCGATGCCTGTACGGCAGGCGCGTCGCCTGAAGGGAGCCAGGCCTCTACCGATGGGCGCAGGGCCATCTCCGCTGGAAGCATGGTCAGGCCCGGCGGCATGGGCACCGTCGTCCAATGGAGGGCCGAGTCTGCGGGTTCGGCCATCCCATGCGACTGATGGCCCTGCTGAGCTGCGCCACCGGCCGGTCCATTCGGTTGGTGCATCGAACCGAGGGAGAACTGAGTGAGATCGGGCGGGAAGAGCCGGGTCGCCGCTGACTGTCCCCGGAGCACGACCTTGCGGCTCGGCTCTCGTGCTCGAGCATCCCGCTCGGCGGTGATGAGAAAGGTGAACTTCTCCAGCGATACGACACCGAGGGCAGTGCTCCCGTTGCGCACCACACCCTGGCGGATGACCGAGTCAAGCGTTGGCGGTGCTACCCAGGCAACGTAGCTGCGATAGTCACCCAGCCGTTCCGGCGGCGGCAGCCCAATAGCCCTCAGAGTCAGCTGGTAGCGGAGCCGTCCGTCGGCGCCGGCCGCCACGGTGAACGGACCCGGGATGTGCCCCAGCTCGAGCCGGCCGGAGACGCCGTCCATTCCCGGAGCCGGCACCAGCTCGATGCAATAGAGATCTCTACTTGGACCCCAGGCTGTGGGAGGGTCGCAGGGCCGCTGGGCGCTCGCAGTCGATGCTGCCCCTG
>DASRIN010000392.1:0-6099 GCA_035649975.1 Gemmatimonadales bacterium | reverse complement strand
GTCCTGTGGCATTTACCCCTGACGGGCCTCGCGGACCGCGACGGGAGATCAAGCCCGGGGTGATTGCAGCGGCACAACGGGGAGGCGTACCCATCCTGCCGGTTCATGCCGAGGCGGATCGGGCCTGGAGATTACATTCGTGGGATCGGTTCATGATTCCGAAGCCGGGTGCCCGGATCTGGATCACCTACGGGCACCCCTTCGATGTGGCTCCTGGCGAAGTCGGGTTTGCGGAAGGGCTGGAACAGGCTGTGGCAGGCCTGGAGCGGGTCTCGAGGAGTGGCGCATGGCGCGACGAGGCGATAGCCACCGGCTAGTCCGCTGGCTGTGGACCAGCAAAAGACCGGATGCCAAGCTCGCCCGGCTGGCGCTCCTGCCGGCCTCGGTGCTGTGGCACGGGGCCATGATCGTGCGGGAGTCGGCTTACCGGCGCGGTTGGCTGACCGTCCGGGACCTGCCCCTCCCCTCGGTCGCCATCGGCAATCTGACCGTTGGAGGCTCGGGCAAAACGCCGATAGCCATCTGGGTAGCTCGTCACTACGTGTCTCGTGGCCTCACCCCCGGCATCCTCCTCCGAGGATATGGCGCGGACGAGGTGCTGGTTCATCAGCACGCGGTGCCCGAAGCCAAGGTTGTGGCCGACCCCGACCGCGCAGCCGGGGCCGAACGCGCGTTGGCCCGCGGAGCCCAGGTGCTGGTGCTGGACGACGCCTACCAGCGCCTGGACGTGCGCCGAGACCTCAACGTGGCGGTGGTAAGCGCCGAGACCACCCGGGCGGTGCGCTGGCCGTTGCCGGCGGGCCCATGGCGGGAGGGGTTGCAAGCATTGGAACGGGCCGATGCTGTGGTGGTGACCCGCAAGCGGGCGACGCTGGAGGCGGCACTGAAGCTCTCGGCCGACTTGCAGCGCCGCATCCCCGGTCCGGTGGCGATCGCCTATCTCGGGCTCCGCTACGTCGAAGGCATGGTGAGCGGAACCCGGCGCCCCGCTTCGACCCTGGCAGGAAAGCGGGTGGTAGCCGCGTCGGGCATCGCCGATCCGGACGCGTTCGTGGCACAGACCAAGGCCACCGGCGCCGCCGTGCAGGTGGCCACCTGGAAGGATCACCATGACTATCGGGACGAGGATGTCGCCTGGCTGGCCCACGCCGCGCGGCGGGCCGACCATGTGGTGATCACCCAGAAGGACGCCGTGAAGCTGCGAAACCGGTGGCCCAGCTCGGTTCCGGAGCCTCTTGTCGCCATGCTGGATCTGGAGTGGGAGGAAGGCGGCGACGCCTTTGCTGCGGCGCTGGATACCGTGGTAACCCCGGTGGAGCGACTGTAAACACCTTCGAAGCGTATCGGACATAAATATGACGACCGTCAGCCGTCCCAGCCAAGATCTGATCCGTCCCGACAAGGACAAGTTTCTGGCCGAGGAGAATCCGTTCGAGGCCATGATGTCCCGCTTCGACTACGCCGCGCAGCGGCTGAGCCTGGATCCGGGACTCTACAAGGTCCTGCGGAGTCCCGAAAAACAGATCATCGTCTCGGTGCCGGTTCTTCGGGATAACGGGGACGTGGATGTCTACACCGGCTATCGAGTTCTCTACAACACGTCGCGCGGGCCGGCCAAGGGCGGAATCCGATTCGATCTCAACGTCACCCTGGACGAGGTGAAGGCACTGGCCGCCTGGATGACCTGGAAGTGCGCGGTGGTGAACATCCCGTTTGGCGGCTCCAAGGGCGGAGTCGTCTGCGATCCGGCGAGCATGTCCAACGCGGAACTGGAGCGGGTGACCCGGCGGTATACCGCGGCCATCATCGAGACCCTGGGCCCCGATTCCGACGTTCCAGCCCCGGACATGAATACCAACGAGCGGGTCATGGCGTGGATCATGGACACCTACTCGATGCACAAGCGACACACGGTCACCTCGGTGGTCACTGGCAAGCCGGTCGAGATGGGCGGCTCGCTGGGACGTCGTGAGGCGACCGGACGAGGGTGTATGATCGTGACTCGTCAGGCGCTAAACCGCCTCCGGATGCCGGTGCAGGGAACCCGGGTGGCAGTGCAGGGATTCGGCAATGTGGGCTCGATCTCGGCGGCCTTGATGGAGCAGCAGGGGATGAAGATCATTGCCGTGAGCGATAAGTCGGGCGGGATTTACAATCCCAAGGGACTGCGGATAAGGGAGGTTATTCAACACGTTCGGCAGCATCGCTTCCTCAGCGGCTATCCCGAGGCGGAAAGAATCACCAACGATCAGTTGCTCACCCTGGACTGTGATGTCCTGGTCCCTGCCGCACTGGAGAACGTCATCACCAGTCACAACGCGCGCGACATCAAGGCCCGGATCATCTGCGAAGGCGCCAACGGCCCTACCACCGCGAGCGCCGACAAGATTCTCGAGGAGATAGGGGTATTTGTCATACCGGACATCCTGGCGAATGCCGGCGGTGTCACCGTCAGCTACTTCGAATGGGTGCAGGATCGGGGCGGCTACTTCTGGGACGAGGACACCGTCAATCAGCGGCTGGAGCGAATCATGGTCCAGTCGTTCGATGAGGTCGCCTCGATGGCCGGCCGGCACGGGATCAACCTGCGCATCGGTGCGTACATGCAGGCGATCGAGCGGGTTGCCGCGGTGCATCGGCTCCGGGGGATGTATGCGTGAGCGCCATGGACATTTCGGTTGTCGCCGTCGGTAAGCTGCGGCCCTACTATCGCCAGGCGGTGGACGATTATCTGCGCCGGCTGAAACGGTACGCCACGCTGCAGGAGCACGAAGTCCGGGAGGCTAGCCGGGCTCCCACGGCACCGGCCCAGCGGGCGGACGAGGCAGCCCGGCTGGAAGCGCGGGTGCCTGACGGGAGCACGATCGTCGCGCTGGCGCGGGAGGGGATCGGCTGGTCCAGTAAGGAGCTGGCCCGGCAGCTGGAGCGCTGGCTCCTGGCAGGCCGCCCACTGTCACTGCTGATTGGAGGCTCCCACGGTCTCGATCAGGGTCTCATCGATCGAGCTCACGCGCGATGGAGTCTCGGGCCACTTACTTTTCCCCATGAGCTCGCCCGGGTGGTCGCGGTGGAACAGATCTACCGGGCGTTCACGATTCTGCGGGGGGAACCGTATCACAAGGGAGTCTAGAGTCGCGGGTGCCGACTCATGACCGAATGGTTCGAGGAGTGGTTCGGCGAGGATTACCTTCGGCTCTATCCTCACCGCGACGACGCGGATGCCGGGCGGGCGGTTGCGCTCATCTCCCGTGCGGTGGGACTTCGACCGGGCTGGCGAGTGCTCGATGTGGCGTGCGGGGCCGGCCGCCATGCCCGCGCGTTTGCCGGCCTCGGAACGCTCTGTTTCGGCCTGGATCTCTCGGCCACCCTGCTGCGGCTGGCGCGCCAGGTTACCACTGCGCCGCTGATCCGGGCCGATATGCGGTACCTCCCCGTCCGGCCCGGCTCTATGGATCTCACCGTCAACCTCTTCACCAGCTTCGGATACTTCGAGCGTGACGCCGAGCATGCCGCTGCGCTCCAGGAGATGGTCTCCACCGTTCGCATCGGCGGCTGGTTTGTGATCGACTTTCTCAACCCGGCGGCAGTGCGGCGTCAGTTGGTGCCCCAAGAAACCATCCAGCTCTCGGGACAGAGCGTTCAGGTCACCCGCTCGGTGTCGCCCGACGGGCGTTACGTCTGCAAGAGCATTCGGCCTCCGATCGGCCGCCACTACATGGAGCGGGTCCGTCTGTTCGAGCCGGAGCAGATCTCGCAGATGCTGGAAGTCGCGGGAGTGCGGATCCGGCATCGCTTCGGCGACTACGACGCCGCTCCACTGGAACCAAGTTCGCCTCGAACCATCCTGCTGGGACAGGTCGCATGAGCCTGCGGATGGTGTCCACGGCGCTCGCTGCCCTGGCTGAGTTTCCGTCGCCCAGGGAAGGGCCGTTCGACCCGGACCTCGCCGCCGCCATCGTGCCGAGTGCGGCGCGCGATGCGGCACTGGTCCGGCTGGCGACACCCGGCGCCCTGGCGGTCACCAGCGGGCAGCAGCCGGGACTCTTCACCGGCCCGCTCTACACCATCTATAAGGCGTTGTCGGCTGCGGGTCTGGCGAGGATCCTGGAGCGGCAGTGGCAGCGTCCGGTGGTGCCGGTGTTTTGGGTTGCGGGAGATGATCACGATTTCGCCGAGGCGAGCCACGCCAGCTGGCTTGCCGCCGATGGCAGCCTGCGGCGGATGGGGTTGCCGCCCCGGCCGGCGGACGCGCCGCTCACGCCCCTTTATCGCGAGCCTCTGGGGACCGAGATCACGGACATCCTGGACGCGCTGGGGAACGACCTCGGGCAATCGGAGTTCGGGGAATGGACCCTGGAGTGGCTGCGCCGGCACTACCGACCCGGGGCCACGCTAGCCGGCAGCTTCGCCGGCGCAATGGCTGAGCTGCTGGCGCCCGCTGGAGTCCTGTGTCTCGAGAGCACTCACCGAGCGGTAAAGCGGGCCGGGGCTCGCTATCTGATCCGAGCGTTGGGAACGGCTCGGGAGCTGGACCGCGATCTGGAGGATCGCGCCATGGAGCTCAGGATGGCAGGCGCCGATCCGGGAGTGCCGGTCGGGGAGCAGGCCAGCCTGGTGATGCTGGAGGGTCGGCTCGGCCGCGACCGCTTGCTGATGGATGATGGTGGTTTCGTCACCCGCCGCGGCCGCGAGCGGATGACCCTCGACGATTTGCAGCGCATTGCCGCCAGCGAGCCCGAGCGGCTCTCGCCCAATGTGCTGCTCCGCCCGGTTCTGGAGAGTGCGCTCCTTCCGACAGTCGCGTACCTCGGCGGTCCCGGCGAGCTCGCCTACCTGGCGCTCACGCCGCCGGTGTACGAGCGTATGCGGGTCCCCCGCCAGGTCGTGCTCCCGCGATGGTCAGGTGTCCTTGTCGAGCCGAGGGTGGAGCGAGTGCTGCAGAAGTTCGCTATCGAGCTGGCCGATCTGCTCGAGCCCGGGGGTGCGCTCGAATCCCGCCTGGTGCGGTCCCAGCTGCCCGACGAAGCCTCCCGGGCGCTGCGGAGCCTCCGAGACAGCATTCTGTCGGGCTATGAGGCCCTGGCTCGAAGCGCGACGGAGATCGATCCCACACTGACGCGAGCGGTCCAGGGCACCAAGAACCAGGCGCTCGCCGGGCTCAACGAGACCGAGAAGAAGCTGGTTCAGCACCTAAAGCGCCGCCAGGAAGTGGAGCTGGCGCAGCTGGCGCGGGCCCGGGCCCAGGTGCTCCCAGACAATCAGCCTCAGGAGCGGGTCCTGACCATCGCTTCCTACCTGGCTCGCTACGGACCTGGTCTCATCGGCGAGTTGAGCGAGAACATGGAGACGTGGTATGCGACGGCCCTTGAAGGCGCGCTCGACCCTTCATAGACTCGACCAATGTCGGTGATCGCACTGATCCTTCTGGTGGCGCTCCTGATCCCGATCATGGGCATCGTGGTCGACTCTCCTATCGGGCGGGCCATTGCACGGCGACTGGAGGGCCCGCAACAGACCCCTCCGGCTCTATCGGAACTGGCTAAGAAGGTCGAGCTCCTGGAAGCGGAAGTGGACGACCTAGCGCGCAGCGTACAGACGCTCCAGGACGAGAACGCCTTCCTGCAGCGGTTGCTGGAGGACCCCTCCCAGCGCGCAACCCTCCCACCGCCGCCTCGACCCTGAAAGCCAGGCCGGCCGGGCCTGCGGCGGTCGTCGCCGCCGGTATCCTGCTGAGCCGGATCCTCGGCCTGGTGCGCAACCGGGTGTTCGCGCATTTCCTCGGAACATCCGACGCCGCGGACGCTTTCAACGCGGCATTCAAGATTCCCAACTTCCTCCAGAATCTCTTCGGTGAAGGGGTGCTTTCTGCCTCCTTCATTCCGGTGTATGCGCGGTTGCTCGGCCAGGACGAGCGGGAAGAGGCCCGCCGGGTTGCAGGCGCGGTGTTCAGCCTGCTCGCTCTCACCAGCGCGGTGCTCGTGCTCCTGGGCATTCTGGCGGCGCCCGGCCTGCTTGCCGTCATTGCTCCCGGCTTCTCGGGCGAGAAGCGGGAGATCACCATCCGCCTGGTACGAATCCTCTTTCCCGGCGCCGGGCTGC
>DASRIN010000391.1:0-5817 GCA_035649975.1 Gemmatimonadales bacterium | reverse complement strand
GGAGACCATCGCCGAGTCCACCGATGATGCGCTGATGGAGCTGCTCATCAGCAAGGAGCCGGCCGGGCTCGCCGCCAGCATTCGGGCCCGCCGGCTTCATAAGCGCGCCCTGGACCTTCCGGCGAGTGAAGTCCCCGGAAGCGTTCAGCCCTGGGTGGCCAGTGAACCGGAATTACTGGAGCGAGTCGAGGACGCAATCGCACTCCAGGTCGGCCTTCCTGCGGGCGGACTCCTGATCGACTTTCCGGCACGGTCAGGAATGCTCGGGGTGAATATTCCGTTACGGACCCGATCGGGGGCGGTTGAGCGCCTCACCGATGCCGGCCGCGCGGGCCAGCTCGGGCTTCCGCGAGTCGCCGACGAGCTGTACCGCAGTGCTCGGCGGCTGCGTATCTTCGTGGGTGGCGCACCGAAGAAACCACTGGACGGTGTGCTCGAGCTGCTCCTCTGTTCCGCTGCCGAGCTGGAGCATCGGTTGATGCGAAACACCAAACTTCTCTGAAGCAGGATGGCAATGCTGAGTCGACGTGGCTTCGTAGTGTCGGCAGCGGGACTGCTGCTGATGGGCATGCGGGGACGGGGTGCGGTGGTGCGGAGCCGGACTCCGATCACGATCTACAAGAGCAGCTCCTGTGGCTGCTGCGCCAAGTGGGTGGAGTATCTGGATGCAAACGGGTTCCAGACCACCGTGCATGACGAAGAAGGCATGGACCGGCTCAAGGACCGTCTGGGAGTGCCCTCAGCGGTGCGCTCCTGCCACACCGCCATCCTGGGGACTTACCTCATTGAGGGACACGTGCCGGCGGCAGACATCCGGCGGCTGCTGGCGGAGGAACCGAAGGTCGCCGGGCTCGCGGCTCCCGGTATGCCGGCGCTGAGTCCAGGTATGGCGCCGCCGGGCGTCCGCGAGAGTGGGTTCGAGGTACTCGCCTTTCAGTACGACGGATCGACCAGCCGATTCGCCAGTTATTAGTGGGACTGGTGTCCTGCCCGTTTCACCACCGCACTAGCCAGAAGTCCCAGCCCGACACCCAGTAGCAGCCGGGGAAGCGGATCGGATACCGGCGGCGGCACTTGTACCACCCCGCTCTCATCGGCGATCGCGGGACGTCTGACATATCGCCCGCGAAGCGGCACAGCACTCCAATCGAAGTTGCGGGCCAGCTCCTTGAGGCCAGCGATCAGTGTGCTTCCCTCGAGTGGAGGCCCATGACCAGTGCCCGCTCGGAGTGGTTCCAGCGCGGCCAATTCCTGGACTGACCTGCGGGCCGCCTCCCAATCGGAGGTGTAATACGCCGGTGGGCCATGGATCTCCGCTCGCTGGGTCAGCACGGCGGTCGCGGATTCCTGCTTGGTGCCCGTGAACGCATCGCCGGCAACGAGGGTCCGATCTTCGTCCCGGAAGAGCGAGACGTGTCCGGGCGTGTGACCTGGAGTGTGGATCCAGCGCCAGCCTGGCATCCCCGGCACTGAGCCATCCTCCGGCAAAGGCTGAACCCGCCGGCCGAGATCGATTGGCCCCCGCGGATAGAACCGGGCAAGAGCGGCCAGGGCGCCACCGCCCACCGTCGGATCCGGGGGTGGATACGACGAGCGCCCGGTTAGATAAGGAAGCTCCAGCCGGTGGGCGTAGGCGGGAACATCCCATCGCTCAGCCAGAGTTCGTACGCTACCGACGTGATCGAAGTGCCCGTGAGTGAGAATGATTGCCGAGGGACGAGCCCAGGGACCAATATGCTCCTCGGCCGCGCGAATGATCTTGGCCGCGGAGCCGGGCATCCCCGTGTCGATCAACACCCAGGAGCCGCTCGGCGCTCCCCGCTGACCGTAGAGATATACGTTGACGATCCCCGTCCGGAGGTGGGCGAGATCCGGCGCCACCAGGTGGGAGCGGGTGCGGGCATCGGCCTTGGCTTGAATCTTTTGCAGAACATCCATTGCTATCTCCTCGGCGCGCCGCAGCGGGCTCGGTTGGCGGTGGTCACGGGGGTATGGTCAAGGTTACGATGTCGCCCGGTTGGACTGCCATTTCCTCGCTGATTGGCGTGCGGTTGCCTCCAATGGGATCGGCCAGGAAGCGCAAAGTAGCGGCGCCCCGGAGAAGCGTGTTGGGAATGGGGAACGCCTTGGTCGAGTTGCCGGTGGCAAGGCCTAGGCGGGTCCGCTGGGAACCGCTGATGGCATAGACCACCATATCGGCAAAGCCCCGGTTCTCGACCTGCAGCATGGCCGGGCTTGTCGGATCGGTATCCGACTCAGAGGTCCGCCCGGCACAGGCCAGCAGCCCTGCGGCTATCAGCAGAGGAGCGATCCGGATGGAGAAGGCGGTGAAAGCTGTCACGGTGCGGCCGGCGAAATCTTCAGCGATCCGGAAGGACACATCCTGGCGACTGGGGGCCAGATCTTTTGGAGCTGGAGGAAGCCAGGTCCAGGGAACCTGGTCTGTGCTCCGGCACGGGCCGGAAGACTGTGAGATTGCCAAATCGGACTACGGCGCCCTCCGGCGAGACCCCCGCAGCAGACGAATGATGAGCAGGAGGACGACGGCGCCGATGAACGCTACAAAAATGGCCCCCGCGATTCCGGCAAAGGGAGCACCCCAACCCATCTGGGCAAAGAGCCAGCCACCAAACAGTGCGCCCAGAATGCCAACCACAATGTCGCCCAGGATGCCGTAGCCGATCCCGCCCATCACCAGCGACGCCAGCAGGCCGGCGACCAGCCCGACGACGATCCAGGTCACTACGTCCACAAGGCCTCCTTTGTGACGAGGGAGCTCGCTGCCTCAGGAGCGCTGGGTTGCCGCAGCAGGCACCGTTGGATGCTCGCCGGTATTGCTGTCCACCGAATCGATCCGGATCAGGATGGCGGTGATATTGTCGAGCCCGCCTCTGCGGTTGGCCTCCGCCACCATCCGGTCGACCCAGATCTGCGGATCGCCATCGGAGCGAAGGATATCGAGCAGCTGCTCGTCCTCCAGCATGCCGGTCAATCCATCCGAGGCCAACAGCAGGATATCGCCCTTCTCCAGTGATCCGAAGTAAATGTCGGGGGCCACATCGATGCCGGCGCCGACGCAGCGGGTGATCACGTTGCTGTACGGATGCACCCGTGCCTGGTCCGGGGTGAGCAGCCCAGCATCCACCTGCTCCTGTACGTAGGAGTGGTCCTTGGTGAGCTGCTGAAACTGGCCGTCACGAAAGAGGTAGGCTCGGCTGTCTCCGACCTGGCCGATGAGATAGCGCTGAGGAAGCAGGACTAGGACCGTGGCCGTGGTCCCCATTCCCCGCTTGTCCTGCTCCGAGAGCGTCCGCTCGAAGATGGCGTCGTTGGCTGAGCGGATGGCCTTCCGGACCCGCTCGCCCGCCTCTTCATCGCTCAATCCCCGGAGAGACCCGATAGCCTGGGACGTGATCCGCACGGCCATCTCGCTGGCAACCTCACCGGCAGCGTGGCCACCCATCCCGTCGGCCACGATGAAGATCCCGTGCTCCGCCAGCATGAGGTAATTGTCTTCGTTGCCCGAACGGACGATGCCGACGTCGGTGCGAGCGGCGCAGGTGAAGTGCACAGAACTCCGCTACTGGCTCGAAATCAGATAGATGAGAATTACCACCAGAATCAGCAATCCTACCACCGTGATGGTGGAAGGACTTTTTGGCCGGGGTGTTGATGCGACATGAATAGGCCGCCGAGGACGCGGACGCGGCGGAGGACTCACTGGCGCCGGCTCTCCGGCTACGGCTGGATCCGGGGGCGCTGCCGCCGCTGGTGGACTGGAGGGTGGCGAGGCGCGAGAAGGCTCGGGGTTGAGCCGGGGCATCATCCTGGTGCTGCCCGGACGCCCGGTCTGCACCGACTCGTCGAGCGGCTCGAACAGTGCCGACACGTCCCCGAACTTGAGTGTGGTCCCCGGACTGAGAGGCACTTCGCCGGAGAGCCGCTCGCCTTCGACGAAAGTGCCGTTGGTGGATCCGAGGTCCGTCAAGATCCAAATCGCATCCCGCCGCTGCAGCTTGGCGTGCATGGTGCTGACGCTGGGGTCCGCGATGATGACGTCGTTGTAGTCCCCTCGACCGATGTTGACGACCGGTACCTTGATGGGCAGCCGCCGCCCTTTCATCTCGCCGCTCCGAAAGAGGAACGAAGCCAGCGGAGCTGCCGCCGCGGAGGGAGGTGTGTTCCGCCGCTGCAGCTCCGGATCGGCCGCCGTGGGGGCCACCGGAATCCCATGCAGCGTGTTGGACAACCGATGTGCCGCACCTTCTGGCTGGGGAGACTCGGCCGCCGCAGGCTCAGGTGCGGGAGCCGGCTTGGCCCCCGCATCGGCATAGAAGCGGAACTCGTCGTTGCCGATACGGATGACGTCTGCCCGTGCCAGAAGGTGGGTCTTCCCGATGCGCTCCCCGTTCACAAAAGTTCCGTTCACGCTCAGGTCCACGAGCACATAGCCCTCGGGATCCGAGCGGATTTCCGCATGGTGCCGGGACACCTCACCTCCCGCTACCACGACGTCGGAGCCGGCGTCCCGTCCAAAGGTGAGAGGTCCGGTCCCGACATTGTATTCCCGCCCATCCGTGAGACACACCAGACGACCACCGGTACGCCCGGCTGGAGGCTTGGCGCGCTTGGGCGGCACCAGGTCGGCAAACGCACCCGAGTCGAACAGCTGCGTGCTACCGCCTCGGGCGGAGTCGACCACCCGCAGCTCGTGGCTCCCGATGGCGATCTTGTCCCCGTGCAGCAGCGGCGTGGGCTCGGCCCCCAGACGCACACCGTTCACTCGGACCTCGGCATCCGCCCCCGCCACCCGAATGTCCGCGGAGCCGGGCTTCGTCGCTTGTACCACCGCATGTCGTGGCTGGACTCCCTCGCCGGCGAGTACCACTGTGTTGTCCGCGGCCGATCCTATGGCTGTCTCACCGGCGGCTATGGCGTACCGTTCGCCGCCGATCTCGAGGTGGAGCATCGATATGAACCCGAGGAATAAGTCGAGTGGGGGGAAACGTACCCGCCGATTTATAACAGGGCAATATTGGGCCGGCCCTCCTGGGCGGGAAAGTTATGCGATCTTTCGAGCTTCCTGCCCCCGAAGCTGCAGCTGGTAGAGCCGGTAATAGAGGCCCTGCTTGGCCAGCAACTCGCGGTGACTGCCTCGCTCCCGGATCTCGCCGTGCTGGAGCACCAGGATCTCGTCGGCATGCAGGATGGTACTCAGCCGGTGGGCCACTACGATACTGGTCCGGCCCGCCATCAGCTCGGCAATCGCCACCTGGATCTGGCCCTCCGCCTCGGCATCTACTGAGCTGGTGGCCTCGTCCAGCACCAGAATGGTGGGATCCAGAGCCAGCGCCCGGGCAAAGCTTAGTAGCTGTCGCTCTCCCACGCTGAGACTGCGCCCCCGCTCCCCCAACAGATGATGGTAACCGGCCGGCAGGCGCTCGATGAAGCGATCGGCTCCCACCCGGGCTGCGGCGCGGCGGGCTGCGTCCAGCTCGATCGGCGCATCCAGGGTCAGGTTATGGAGGATGTCGCCCACGAAGAGGAAAAGATCCTGCTGCACGAAGCCGATGAGGGACCGGAGGTCGGCCGTGGACAGCTCGCGGATATCGGTCCCGTCGATGAGGATACGGCCGCGGTCGGGGTCATAGAATCGGAGCAGGAGGTTGACGATGGTGGTCTTTCCCGCTCCCGTATGGCCCACCAAGGCTACCGTCTGTCCCGGTGAGGCGGTAAAGGACACGTCGCGCAGCACCCAGGGTCCTTCCGCGCTGTAGCGGAACCAGACGTTCTCGAAGCGGACCTCCCCCCGCGGCG
>DASRIN010000390.1:0-5807 GCA_035649975.1 Gemmatimonadales bacterium | reverse complement strand
TCTCGCTCTCGGCCTTGGCCTGGGCTTCATAGAGCGCAGCTTGGGCGTTCATGTGGGTGATCTGGGCGACACCGAGGGCGTAGTTGGTCAGAGCCTGCATGCGGGCGGTCGGGACGGCGCCGGCGAATGCCTTGGCGATCGTCTCGGGATCGCCAATGTCACCCTGGCTGAGGGCCATGGGATCGGCGCCGGCCGCCACGAGGGAGTTGAAACCCTCGACGGTCATGGCGCGGACGCGCGCAGCCAGCTCCTCGCGGCCGAGGCCGATGCGCTCTCGGTCAACGTCGGCGCCGAGTTGGGCGTTGGCGCTGGGCTGCAGGCCCATACCGACCTTCGCACCGGTCTTCAGGTCCTCGGGTGAGGCGAAGTCCTCCGGCTTCGACTCGATCCCGATCAGCCTCAGGACCATCTTCTCCTGCGGCGTCGGGTTCTGGAAGTTGCCCTCGAGGACGCGATCGAGTAGCGACTTCCTCGTCTGGTCGAAGTAGAGGTTCAGCTTCTTGAGCTCGGCGTCGAGGTCAGCGTGTTGGATCTTGCGCTGGAACTCGAGCGCCTTCATGGCCTGGTCTTGATCACCTTGCTCAAGCTCACGCTTCCCGAGCAGTCCCTGGATCGAGAGCTGGCTGATGTCTGCCGGGGTGTAGTTGCCCTTGGGGTCAGGCATTACATCACCTGCCCGGCCGGAGCGTACTGGCCCCCGGTGCCCATGTACCAGCCGCCGTTCGGGTTACCCTGTTGCCCGAGGCGGCTCAGATACTGAAAGATCGGGTAGTTCGAGAGCGTGCCGCCGAGGGACTGAAGGCCGAAGCCGGTGCCCGAGAAGCCAGACGCCTGGCTCGACGGCTGCCCGTTGAGGTAGTTCGTGATCAGCGGCAGGAAGCCGACCTGGCTGGAGCGGAAGTCGCCGAGCTGGCGATCGAGATCGGCCATCCGGCGCTGCATGTAGGTGTCGTAGGCGGAGATGCCCAGCGCACCCAGCTGCGCCTCGCGAGCGTTCGTGGTCTGGCGGATGGTGTCGCCCAGACCGCGCTCGAGATCTGTCCCGAACCGGATACCGTACTGCCCCCCGAGCTTCGACTTCTCGGTGTCCAGCGATCGGCTCAGCTCGTCCCGAAAGAGGGGATCAGACGCAGTGCGATACCGGTTCACAGCTGCGAACGGATCACCTCCTTCGTCCAACGTGGTCGGGAAGGGCGTCGGGCCGAACTCCCAACCATGGCCGGTCCCAGTGCCGGCGTGGAAGACGGGCTGCATGAGCTGGTTCAGGCGCTGCTGGAGAGCCATGATCTGCTGGCCGGTGGCAGCGTTGGGGCGTGAGGCGTTGTTGTCAGCCTGAAGCTGGAAGACGTACTGGTTGTACTGTTGCTGCGACGCCCCGGGATGCTGGGCCTGGTAGTCCTGGAACGAGATAGGCTGCTGCTGCTGAGCCGGCTGGCTGAGCGCGCGGATCTGGTCCTGAAGAGCCTTGATCTCCTCAGGCGTGCCCTGGGTGCCCCAGGAGCCGCCCTGGCCGAGCATCTGGGTGAAGATGGCGGAGAGCTGGTCGCGCGGGGCGCGAACGTCCTGAGGGAAGATCGGGCCTTGGTTCGCGGCGTTGGCGGCGGAGCGGTTGGAGAAATAGGAACCGATGGCGCCGATTGCGGCTCCAGCGATCGGGACAGCAGCGGCACCCATTCCTTACACCTCCCCGGGCAGGACCCCCCACAGTATCCCTGCCACTTCGGCACCATTATACACGAAAGCGGAGCGAACGCGCCCCTCTTGGGTCATCCCGACGGACTTGGCCAGCCGGTTGGCCAGGACGTTCGGCTCGGGGATGAGGGTGAAGATGCGGCGAAGACTCCATTTCTTGAAGGCGAAGCGAAAGAGGGCTTTGGCGAGCGCCGGGCGACGGAAGTAGAGCGGCTCCCAGATGGAGATGTGGACACAGGCTTCGTGGCCCGGGCGGCAGGGGAAGAAGCTGACGACGCCCTGCCACATGCCGAGTTCAAAGCTGACCGGCTCCATGGTGAGAAGCATCTCGGCTAGCTGCTCGAGGGAGAGCTCTCGAACTGAGTCGTCATACTTCCCGTTGGACCGCTGGACAAAGCTGGTCAGGAAGGCAAGTTTGGCGTCGGTGAGCTTCAAGGGGGCGATGGTGCTCTTGAGCTCGGCGTCGGTGACAGAGCGCGAGGGGTGGGTGACCTGGCGAACAGCCGGCTCGAGGTCAAAAGCCTCAGGCTCGGGCTTCACTTTCTTGGGACGCTTGGCCATGACGGCTCCTGCTACGACAGGGCGGCAGAGAGGCTCAGGTAGAAGACGGTGATGCGAATCCTCCCAGCACCCGGGTTGGCCCCAGTGCAGGTGATCTGCACGGGTGCCGCTACTGATTGTACAGGGCCAAGGTTGCTCGTCGCCACCGTCGGGTCCCAGTGGTTCTGGCCGACGGAGTTGGTGCCGAAGGTGAGGGAGGCGTTCGGGGAGCTGAAGCGGGCGGTCTGGGCGGCGTCGCCAACGGCCCAGTTCGTGGCGTCGGTGATGCCTTGAGTGACGCGAGCGGTGACACCGAGGATCAGGGACTTGGCGGGGAGGAGGTCGGCGACGCTGGAGGTGATCAGGCCGCCGGTGTTGAGGGTGACCTCTTCACTGGCACTGCCCACGGTCATCTTGGACTGATACATGCCGCGCCAGACGATGGCGTCATCGATGACCTCGACCAGGCTCCCGGCGCCTGAGACTACATTGCCACCAGGCAGGGTGTAGGTCTGGGGGTTGAAGGTTGGGGCCGGGCCTTCGACGACATAGGCGTTACCCGCGAGGAAGACGTTCGTGACATAGGTACCGGTGTGGATGCCGATCGCGTTGTTGTACGGGGCAGAGGCGCTCGGGACGTGGAAGACGTTGTTCTTGGCGGTGATGCCGCGAGTGGCACCGGTGAGACCGGAGTTGCAGCGGAGACCGTAGCCTTCGATCTGAGTGACCCAGTTGTCGGAGAAGTCGAGGCCCTGGCAGTCGCGCCCAGCCCCGGCGCTGTTGTTGTGAAGGACAGCGTGGTAGTTGCCCTCGAAGTAGTTGTTCGTCACCGTGGTGCGGATGCTATCGAAGCCGTTGCTCTGGATGTGGATGGCGCCGTAGCCGGTGTAGCCGCCGCCAAGGGTGTTGAAGTTGTGGAACTCGCAGCCGTTGATCAGGTTCCCGACGCTGTTGTTCTCGATGGTCATGCCCCAGGCGGGGGTGACGCCGGAGCGATCCAGGCCCATGATGTCGCAGGAGTAGAAGCGGTTGGCGTTGCACTCGCCGGCGAGCGCGCCGAACGCGACGTTGTTTTCATCGTTCTGGCGGCCGACCTGGACGCCGTAGGTCCCTGGGTCGTGAACCGTGCAGTTCTCGAAGCGGTTGAAGTCGCTCACGCCCGAGAGGCCCATGCCAATGTCGAAGCCGAAGGCACCGACGTTCTCGAACTTTGAGAAGCGCATGAGGCGAGCGAGGAGGCCGATGCCGGTGTGACCGGTGCCAGCCTGGACGATCTTGAAGTTGCGGAAGAAGCAGTGCTCGGCCCAGAAGGAGCGGTTGGTGGCCCAGTGGCCGATCTTGAGAGCGGCCTTGGTGCCGCTGTACAGAAGGATCACGCCGTCATGAGCATAGCGGCCGTCGGGGAGCTTGGACATGCGGTTGCCGGCGGCGATGCCCTCGAGGGTGACACCGGCGAAGACGGCCGTGGGGTTGGTGATCTCGACCCCGTTGCCGTTCGGGCCGCCATCGATGGAGTAGACCCCGGGGGACATCAGGATGCGCCCACCGCCCTTGACCTGGCCGGTGAGGATCTTGTCGACAGCGGCCTGAATCGGGTTGGTGCCGGTTGTCGTCCAGGGGCTTTCGAGCGTGCCGTCACCGCCGGTGGCTAGGTCAACAGGATCGATGAAGTCTCCGGTGGCTGTGGCCGTCTCGGTCCGCAGCAGTCGAAACTGGCGCTCGAGATAGAAGTTCAGCCTCTCCGGGTAGTCGGGGAGGTTTGGCGCCGGCGGCTGCTCCTGGGTGAGCTTGTTTCCAATGACTGGCACTAGCGCACCTCAGCGCGGTCGACCACCTCGAACTCCCAGGAGACGAGAGCGAAGCGAGAGGAGGTGGAGAGGCGGAGGCGGAAGAACTCCGCGGTGGTGCGGACGACCGGGATGAAGAGAGTGGTGAGAGAGAACTCGCCACCGACTGCAGTGAGCGTCGCGTTCTGAGGCGTGGTGAAGGAGTTCCCGCCGTCGATGGAGATCGAGACCGCGAAGGTGGCGTTGTTGCGGTGGCGGACAGTGAGGCGGATGCGGTCGATGGTCTTCATGTCACCGGGTTTGTCGAGGTCCCAGTCACCGGTCTCGACAACCGCGGCGGTGGTGAGTCCGGTGGTGCCTTCGCTCGGGTAGGCGGTCGTGCCATCCGAGCGGCCGACGAACGGGATCAAATGGGCGGCAGCAGAGGGAGCGTCCCACGGGATGTCACCACCACCGTCCCAGGTGTCATCGCCGCCATCGTGGCCGCCATCCCAGGTATCGCCACCCGGGGCGATCTGAAGCTGTGACCCGGCGGTGACAGCGGAAGAGTGTGTCCGCTTCGTCCAGGTGCGGTCGAGGTAGTTGAACGTGTAGCAGACTGTCGGCCACTGGTTCGAGCCGGTCGGGACGTAGAGCGAGTACTCGTGGTGATCGGCGTAGTGCGCGGCCCAGCAGTTGCGCACACGCGCCCAGTTGATGTTCTCGAACAGCTCCTTGCGGATCTGCTCACCGATCGGCTGAGGAGCGGAGGCGCCGTCGTAAACGTAGACGTCGTCCTCACCGAGGAAGAACTGAACACCGTGAATGGTCAGGAGCGTCCGGCCGGCGATGGTGCCGATGCCGTCGACGACGGTCTGAAAGGCGAAGGGTGGCGTGAGCAGCCCGGTCTCGAGCGCGACCGTGATCCCGGTGCGCTTGTGGATGAACAGCCGCCCGCCCATCGCCTTGAGCCCAGTGATCGGGCCGGCGAGATCGACGAGATCGATCGCGCCAGCAGTGCCGTCCCCGGTGAAGTCGCGCGGCGAGTTGGCCACTGACCACCGCACCCGCTCCGTGTGCTGCTGACCGGACTCGAAGACATTGGCCATCACCAACCGGCCGGCGAATGCCTCGAGGTAGCGGCCGCTATAACCGAGTGCGGAGATGTCTGTGAACACGCCGCCATCGGCGGACCAGAGCAACGACCCGACGCCGTTCGAGGTGTAGATCTCGCCGAAGACATCGGCGAACGACCAGAAGTCTTCGTCGAGGCCGACATAAAGGGGCACGAAGGTGCTCGCGTTCCAGACCAGGCCGGTGCTGTCGAGGGTGGCGGCCGTGCTCGCGGTGGTGATGATCGTCACGATCGAGCCGTCGTCACGGTAGCTGACAAACGCCCCGTTGATCGGCGACGAGCCGAAGCTGCCCATGCCGACGAGCGCTGGTTGCGAGGAGATCTCACCTCGAGCAAAGCGGATACCTTCTGCCACCGGGCAGAAGCCCTTGTTCAGCACGAGGCTGCTGGCGGTCGTGTTCAGTCCCTGGAACGGGAACGGGAACTTGACCAGGCGCTTGGTGGCAGGTGCGAGCACAACTACCGCCGGAGCTCGATGACGTCGAAGTAGTACGCGCGGACGATGATGTCGTTGGCGACATCATCATTCTGGATCCGCAGCCGGACCTTGTAGCTGCCGCCGTCACTGCTCGAGGTCATCGGGTCGATGACGTGAACGGTGTGTGTCATGTTCTTCTGGTTGGCCGCAGAGCGCAGCGGGACGTAGAGGTCTTGAAGCTGTTGGAACACAGCCG
>DASRIN010000389.1:0-3159 GCA_035649975.1 Gemmatimonadales bacterium | reverse complement strand
CCTCGCCAGCCGGGCGATCGGCGGCGCCGGGTTAGTGATGACGGAGATGACCGACGTCAGCCGCGAGGGCCGGATCTCTCCCGGTTGCGCGGGGATGTATCTCCCGGCCCACGTCGCGGGGTGGCAACGGATCGTGGAGTTCGTGCACCGGGAGAGCGAGGCCAAGATCGGCATTCAGTTGTCACACGCCGGCAGGAAAGGCTCCACTTGCGTCCTGTGGGAAGGTGAGGACGAGCCGCTGCCCGAGGGGAACTGGCCGCTAATCGCGCCGTCTCCCATTCCCTATAAACCGCACAACCAGACGCCCCGAGTGATGACCCGAGGCGACATGGACCAGGTGGCCGCCGATTTCGTCCGTGCGACTGGGATGGCCAACGCGGCCGGGTTCGACCTGCTGGAACTGCACCTGGCGCACGGGTACCTGCTGGCCTCGTTCATTTCGCCTCTCACTAACCGGCGAACCGACCAGTACGGTGGATCCCTCGCCAATCGGATGCGTTACCCACTGGAAATCGTGACCCGAGTCCGGGCCGAGTGGCCCCAGGCCAAGCCGCTGTCGGTCAGGATCTCGGCTGTGGACTGGGCGCCGGGCGGCATGGAGGCGCACGACGCGGTGGACGTAGCCCGGATGGTGGTCGCCGCCGGGGCCGATATCGTGGACGTGTCCGCGGGACAGACCGTCCCCGAGGCCAAGCCGGTCTACGGCCGCCAGTTCCAGACCCCCTTCAGCGATCGGATTCGGCACGAGGCGCGGGTGCCCACAATGACCGTGGGGAACATCTCGTCGCCCGCCGACGTCAACACCATCCTGGCCGCCGGCCGCGCTGATCTGGTGGTGCTGGCGCGGGCTCACCTATGGGATCCGTACTGGACCCGCCATGCCGCCTTCGACTTGGGTTACACCCTCTCCTGGCCGCCGGAGTACGCGACGCTGAACCGCTACACGCCCCGTCTGCGGTAGACCGCACCAGGTTTCGCGTGTGCCACGCTATGCCGCGTTTCTCCGAGGCGTGAGTCCGATGAATGCGAAGATGCCGGAGCTGAGGAAGGCGTTCGAGGCGGCCGGCTTCACCGACGTGAAGACGGTCCTCTCGAGCGGGAACGTAGTGTTCAGCGCCCGCAAAGCGTCGGAATCCTCCCTTCAGCGGAAGGCGGAGGCCGCGATGAAAGAGGGACTCGGTCAGGCGTTCGTCACCATCGTACGACCGCTCGACGGCCTCCGCGACATGCTGGCGTCCGATCCGTATCGTGCTTTCGGACTCAGTCCCTCCGCGAAACGGATCGTCACGTTCCTGCGCGACGAGCCCAGGCCGAAGCTCACCCTGCCGATCGAGCTGGAGGGCGCCCGGCTGCTCTCTTTGAACGGGAGGGAGCTCTTCAGTGCGTACGTTCCAAGCCCCAAGGGGGCGGTCTTTATGTCGCTGATCGAAAGGACATTCGGCAAGGAACTGACAACCCGCACCTGGGGTACCGTTAGCAAAGTCGCACGTGCCTAGGCGTGCAGGGTGCAGGGCCCCTTCCATGGGCGCCTAACACCGGCTACGCTCTCAGAAGCGTGCAAGCCCCGTAGCCATCGAGCCTCCTCATGCCTTCATACGCCGAGTACCTGAAAGTCAAGGAGCTACTCGCGCTCCAGCGCCCGCTGTCGGAGGGACCGGAGCACGACGAGATGCTATTCATCGTGATCCATCAGGTGTACGAGCTGTGGTTTAAGGAGATCCTTCACGAGTTGGACCACCTCAACGAGCTGCTCGCACGAAACGACGGGGCGCGTGCACGGCAGACGCTGAAGCGCATCCTGACCATCCTCAAGGTCATGGTCGCCCAGCTCGACATCCTGGAGACGATGACTCCGCTCGAGTTCCTCTCGTTTCGGGATCGTCTGGAGGCCGGGAGCGGATTCCAGTCGCATCAGTTTCGGGAACTAGAGTTCGCGCTCGGGTGGAAGGACCCGAAGTCAATGGAACGCTACCCCGTCGGGAGCGAAGCCCGCCGGCAGCTGGAGCGCCGCCTGAAGTCGGGCTCGCTGTGGGATACCTTCCTGCACCACCTGGCTTCCAGCGGCGTCCCCGTGCCACGGACCGACCTCGAGCGAGACGTCACGCAGCGGGTTGAATCCTCTCCCGCCCTCCGAGAGGTGCTGGTCGCCGTGTACCGGAGCCAGCCGGCGCTGGCTGAACTGTGCGAGCGGCTGGTGGATCTTGATGAGGGGCTCATGGAGTGGCGCTACCGGCACGTGAAGATGGTGCAGCGTACGATCGGGACCCGCCGCGGTACCGGTGGAAGCGCGGGGGCAGACTATTTGCTTGCCACCCTGAATCAGCCGCTGTTTCCCGACCTGTGGGCCATCCGAACCGAGTTCTAGACCCTCTCAATGGACCCCGCCTCCCTCTACATCTCACCCAACGCCCTCGCGCCCCACTATTCCCGATTCGGAGTATCTCAGCGACTCCTGCTCACTGGGCACTCCCACCAGGCCTGGCCGGACCGTGGCTTCGACGGCCAGATGAGAGCATGGCAGGACGCTGCGCGGTACGTGGATGACAAGTGGGAGCAGGCGTTCGTTCAGGCCGAGCGGGTGCGCGAGGGATTTGCCAGGCTCCTGGGAGATGCGGGAGGCGGCATCGCGCTGGGGGCAAACACCCACGAGCTGGTGGTCCGCGTCCTCTCCGCCCTGCCGCTAAAAGCGCGTCCCCGGTTGCTCACCACCGACGGTGAATTCCACAGTATCCGGCGGCAGCTCGACCGCCTGGAGGAGGAGGGGCTCACTATAGTCCGTGTTCCCGAGGCTCCGCTCGAGTCGTTGGCGACCCGACTCAGCCGCGCCGTGGATGATCGTACAGCCCTGGTATTGGTCTCAGCCGTCTTCTTCGACACTGGGCGCATCGCCCGTGGGCTCACTGACCTGGCGGCGAGCTGCCGGCGCCACGGGAGCAGGCTGCTGGTGGACGCGTATCACGCGCTCAACGTGTTGCCAGTCTCGGTCGGCGACGAGGGACTCGGCGATGCCTTCGTTGTGGGCGGCGGGTACAAGTATTGTCAGCTGGGAGAGGGCAACTGCTTTCTGAGGATCCCGCCGGATATCGAGCTTCGGCCGGTGGTGACGGGGTGGTTCAGCGAGTTCACCGTCCTGGCGGATCGGCAGCGCGCGGATCGCGT
>DASRIN010000388.1:0-3007 GCA_035649975.1 Gemmatimonadales bacterium | reverse complement strand
CGGCCGCTTGCGAGGTATTGGCCACCAACCGCCGCATCGTCCGGGGGCGCGAGGTTACCCTGGGGCGGCTCGGTCCAGGCGCCTCGATCGTCGT
Organism: Gemmatimonadales bacterium; assembly: GCA_035649975.1. Taxonomy (GTDB): domain Bacteria; phylum Gemmatimonadota; class Gemmatimonadetes; order Gemmatimonadales; family GWC2-71-9; genus CAVVWJ01. The sequence continues at coordinate 2,913 of DASRIN010000388.1, read as the reverse complement.
GCCGCCGGACGACCCGGCCGCGCTCGGTGCAGTCAACCGCGCGCTGGCGGCCCGAGGCCTGCCCTGGAGCTATGGCGATCTCTCGCTGCAGCCCTCCACCAGCGACAGCAACGGGATCGTCGGCAAACATCGAGTCCTCCGCCGGTATTCACTTCGGTCGGGCGGCAGCGGCCGCACCGGGGTACTCACGACAGCCGGCGGAGCGCCTTGGATCGTGCGGGCAGGAGACATCGTATTGCTGGGAAGCCGATTGGAGCCGGCATTGACCGAGCTGCCGATCTCGGCTGGGTTCATGCCTTTCATGGACGTGCTGCTCAATCGTCTGGCCCGAGGCGAGACCGCGCTGGCGCAGGGCGCGGCCGGCGATCCCATCACCTTGCCCGATCTGGTAAGCGAAGTCAGGCAGGGCGAGCGACAGTGGCGGGTCGAGGGGGGCGGGCTCTTCCACCCCACCGAGCTCGGAGTCCACTTCCTGCTTGCCGGCCGGGACACCATCGGCGCCATCAGCGTCAACCCGGATCCCCGCGAGTCCCGGCTTGAGCGAGCCGGCGACGCGCAGGTGCGTCGGCTGTGGCGAGGATCTCGGGTGGTCGATCTGCCGGAGGCCGGTGAGGTGGCGTTCTCCTCCGCCTCTCGTGGCGATCTGCGGGGTCCACTGCTGTGGATGGCGCTGCTGATCGGGGGCCTGGAGGTGGGGTTTGCCAGCGCATGGAGGCGGCGGGAGTGAGCCTCAAGCTGATTGTCGACGCCTTCGAGCGCGCCCCCCAAGTGCAGGAGCTAGCCCAGCGCTTGCCCGGGCGAGACACGGCGCTTCATCTCGGCGGACTGCCCGGGTCCAGCGGGGCGGTGATGGTAGCATGGCTGGTCCGCACCTTTCCCCAGCGGCTGGTGACGGTGGTCGCTCCCTCGCCGGCGGAGGCCGAGCGCTGGCTGACCGATCTCGGTCACCTGGCCGACGTTCCTGCCGCCCTCTATCCCCAGCGCGAAGCGCTGGGAGAGGACGAGCCGCACTACGAGATAGCGGGTGAGCGCGCCGAGACGGTTCAGGCGCTGCTCGAGAGCCGGCTTCGGGTGCTGGTCACTACCGCACGGGCCACTGCGGAACGAACCCTGCTGCCGGCAGCACTCGAGCGGCTGCGTTTGAGTCTGGCGGTGGGCGACCGCCGCTCGCCCGCGGAGGTTGCCCGGGCGCTCGAGGCCATGGGCTACAAGCGGGTGCCCACGGTTACCGAAGTGGCGGAGTTCAGCGTTCGGGGTGGGATCCTGGACCTGTACGGATTCGGCATGGCCACACCTGCCCGGCTCGAGTGGTGGGGCGACGACATTATTTCCTTGCGGGGCTTCGATCTCACGAGTCAGCGCTCGCTGGAAGAACTCCGGGAGATCACCGTTCTCCCGATCAACACCCAGGCGGTCACGGAGGAGGCGGAAGGTCAGTCGGTCAGTCGGTCGGACGGTCACCGCCGCACACTTCTCGAGCTCCTCCCGCCCGACACACTCCTCATCCAGGAAGCCGCGGGGCCCGATCTCGAGGAGGTGAGCCGGGCCTGGAATGAAGCGGCGCATCATCTGGATGTGGCTCGCCGGCTGGGTGAGGAGGTCCCCACCCGGGAGGCCATCTTCGAACCGCCGGACCAATGGCGCTCCCGGATGGAATCGTTCCCCCGGCTCCTGGTGCGGGACGAGAGGGTGGATCTGCAGTTCGGCTTCTTCCCCCCGGAGCGGGTGGATCGCGATCTCAACCGGCTTCGAGCGCTGCTCCGATCCGGGACTTCGACGCTCATTCTGTGCGACAATGAAGGGCAGCTCGAACGGATGGACGAGCTGCTCGAGTCCTCGCCCGATGCCACGCTGGCCATCGGCGCGCTCGAGGGCGGGTTCGTCATGCCCACAATCCGGGTGCTCACCGACCACGAGATCTTCCGACGCGCCCGCCGGCTCCGCCGCCCTCGGCGCTACCGAGAAGCTGCTCCCTCGGCTGCCACCGGCGCGCTCACGCTGGGCGATTACGTGGTGCATCTCGAGCACGGCATCGGGATCTACCGCGGAATCGAGACCATCACAGCGGGAGAGTCGACGCTCGAGGTGGCCATCGTCGAATACGAAGGTGGCGACCGGCTCAATGTCCCCCTCTACCGGCTGGACCAGTTGGAGCGCTACCGCGCGGCCGGGGAAGACGGAGACCGTCCTCCTCCCCGCATCCACCGGCTCGGGGGAAACAGCTGGCAGCGGGTGCGGGAGAAAACCCGACAAGCCATCAAGCAGATGGCTGCCGAGCTGCTCGACCTCTACGCCCGGCGCACCGTCACCGCGGGATACGCATTTCCACCGGACACCAAGTGGCAGCGGGAGCTCGAGTCCAGCTTCCTGTACGAGGACACGCCCGATCAACGCAAGGCAACTGAAGAAGTGAAACGGGACATGGAACAGCCATTACCCATGGACCGCCTGCTGGTGGGAGATGTGGGCTACGGCAAGACCGAGATTGCGGTGCGGGCCGCATTCAAGGCGGTGCAGGCCGGCAAGCAGGTTGCGGTCCTGGTCCCCACCACCATCCTGGCCGAGCAGCACGGGCGGACCTTCATCGAGCGGCTGGCCGACTTTCCGGTAAAGATCGAAGTGCTCTCCCGGTTCCGAACTGCCAAAGAGCAAAAGGCGGCGCTAGCGCGATTGGCCCAGGGCCAGATCGATGTGGTGATTGGAACCCACCGGCTCCTCTCGAAAGACGTCGTCTTCCACGATCTCGGCCTGCTGGTGGTGGACGAGGAGCACCGGTTCGGGGTGCGGCACAAGGAACGGCTCAAGGCGCTTCGTCTGGCTGTTGACGTGCTGACGCTGACCGCGACTCCGATCCCGCGCACGCTGCACCTGTCCTTGGCCGGCCTGCGGGACCTGACCCTCATCGAGACACCG